>NZ_DAMDQC010000104.1:0-14690 GCF_032082325.1 Pantoea sp. CTOTU50773
TTGAAGGTAAAATCAAGTCAATCACTGACTTCGGTATCTTCATCGGCCTGGACGGTGGCATCGACGGTCTGGTTCACCTGTCAGACATCTCCTGGAACGCGACTGGCGAAGAAGCCGTTCGTGAGTACAAAAAAGGCGACGAAATCGCTGCTGTTGTACTGCAGGTTGATGCAGAGCGCGAGCGCATCTCTCTGGGCGTGAAGCAGTTGGCTGAAGATCCATTCAACAACTACATCACCCTGAACAAGAAAGGCGCTATCGTTAACGGTAAAGTAACTGCAGTAGACGCTAAAGGTGCTACAGTAGAATTGGCTGATGGCGTTGAAGGTTACCTGCGCGCTTCAGAAGCTTCACTGGACCGTATCGAAGACGCAACTCTGGTTCTGAGTGTTGGTGACGACGTTGAAGCTAAGTTCACCGGCGTTGACCGTAAGAACCGCGTTGTAAGCCTGTCTGTTCGTGCTAAAGACCAGGCTGATGAGAAAGAAGCTATCAACACTGTTAACACCAAACAGGAAGAAAGCAACTTCTCTAGCGCTATGGCTGAAGCGTTCAAAGCGGCTAAAGGCGAGTAATCGACCCGAGGCACCGGACGATGTAAGTCGTCCGGTTTCGGTAAAAGCTGTCATACCTTTCCCATTAAGGATTAACCGGAGGTTACATGACCAAGTCAGAACTTATTGAAAGACTTGCTGGACAGCATACTCATATTCCGGCGAAAGTCGTTGAGGATGCAGTTAAAGAGATGCTTGAGCACATGGCCACCACGTTGGCACAGGGCGAGCGCATTGAAATCCGGGGATTCGGCAGCTTTTCTTTGCACTACCGCGCACCGCGCACTGGTCGTAACCCGAAAACGGGCGACAAAGTGGATCTGGAAGGTAAATACGTTCCCCACTTCAAGCCGGGCAAAGAATTGCGTGACCGTGCAAATATCTACGGCTAAGCCGTTACCGAACGACAAAGCGACACCTCTGGGTGTCGTTTTTTTTTGCTCTAAATTCGTTGTTGTGAATCTGATTCCTAAACCCACATCAACAATGAAAGCCACTTCGATTTTTTGGCATCCGCAATCCAGCTCTCCCCATTCCTGAAAGCTATTCCTGCCAATTGCACGCAAACTGGTGCCCATTGCGGGAGAAAAGTGATGCGTATAACAGGGATTGCAGTAGCCAGAATCATGATCCTGGCGGCGCTACCATTGGGTTTGTTACCTCAAATACCGACCATGGAAATGATCGCTGTGATGGTGCTACTAGCACTTATTGTGGCATCCCTGCCTTGGGCTGGGCTGCGTCTTATTGGCATGGGTATCCTGCTTCTGGCGTGGGCGCTATTGGAAGCGAGACAGATGCTGAATGTGATTGACCAGTTTTCAATGGCGCCAGCCGAAGTGACGCTGCGTATTGTTGATGTGAAGGAAAATCAACAGCAATTTAAAGCCCAGATTATCCGTGTGGGTGAGCGATATCAGTTCCCGCCGTTGTTTGTCAGTATCAATGCGGAGCCAGGTGTATCGGGGTATTGTGCAGGGCAGCGCTGGAAAATGACCTTACGTTTGCGTGCAGTGCATGGTCGCTTGAATGAAGGCGGGTTTGATGCTCAACGTTTTGCGCTGGCAAACCATACGCCTTTGCAGGGGAGAATCATTAACCAGCTGGCGGAATCGGTAGATTGTAATTTGCGAACGCAGGTTATGCGCCATCATCAACCTCTTTTTGAACACCTGCAACAACCTGCCATTTTGCAGGCGCTGGCTTTTGGCGAACGTGAGAACATGACCAAAACTCAGCGACAATTATTACGTGAGACCGGAACCGCACACTTAATGGCGATTTCCGGTATGCATATTGCGCTTGCGGCCAGCGTTGGCTGGATGTTGGTTCGTGGCTTGCAGCTGCTGCAGCCTGCGCACACCATCGGTTATCTGCTGCCACTGATGGGGAGCATCATTACCGCGACAATCTACTGCTGGCTGTCGGGCAGCCATGCGCCAGCACAGCGCGCGCTGGTCGCGCTACTACTGTGGACAACGATAAGAATCGCTGGCTGGCAGTTAACAGGCTGGCAGATTTGGACACTGTGCATGGGTGTACTGCTTTGGCTTGATCCCCTCACCGTCTTATCTGCAAGCTTTTGGCTCTCTGCTCTTGCCGTCGCCATGTTAATCATCTGGTTCCAGTGGTTTGCCTTGCCGGATCGATACCGTCAGGCCTGGCGCTGGCTGCCGCTGAGATTGCTGCACTTACAACTCGGCATGATGATACTGATGGCTCCTCTGCAAATTTTTTTATTTCAGGGAATCAGCCTCAGTGCACTGGCCGCTAACCTCATCGCGGTGCCTGTGGTATCGCTTTTCACCGTGCCATTGATACTGCTGGCGCTTTTGCTGCCCATACAACCCATCGCTTCGGTACTGTGGCGGTTGGCGGATTTTTCTGTCAATCAGGTGATGCAGGGCCTGGCATACTTGCCAGCAGGATGGTGGCCGTTAAATGATGCCTTGCCGGCAGTGGCCCTGCTATGGGGCGGTTTATTTATGTGGCGCAGTGGTTTGCTGAATAACACGCTGATGCTTTGCTGCGGCTGCGCACTGGCATTTCTGTTATGGCGTCATCAGTCTGAACAAGATGACTGGCAGATTGATGTGCTGGATGTGGGCCATGGTCTGGCGATCGCGATTACACAGGGTAATGAAGTGGTGTTGTACGATGCGGGTCCACGCTGGAATGAAGATGATGCGGGCGCGCGTGTGATACTGCCATGGTTACTGTATAAGGGACGACAGCTAAACACGGTGGTGGTAAGTCATAAGCATCTGGATCATCGGGGTGGGCTGAATTCACTGCATCAGGCCAATCCCAATATGATGATCCGCAGTGCATTGGGTGAAGCGGGACATTTACCCTGTCAGCGAGGAGAGCAGTGGCAATGGGGCAAACTGACCTTTACGGCACTCTGGCCGCCCGCAGGGAATACGCAAGGGCAAAATAATGACTCTTGTGTCGTACGCGTAGACGATGGAGCTGTCAGCCTGCTGCTCACCGGGGATATTGAGTCAGAAGCAGAAAGAAAATTGGTGGCATTAGAGAAAACCCAGCTCACCAGCACGTTAATGCAGGTCCCTCATCATGGTAGCCGAACCTCTTCGGGGCCTTTACTGTTACGTAGTGTTGCAGGAAAGGGCGCGGTGGCGTCGGTGGCGCGCTATAACGCCTGGCGCATGCCTGCCGTAGCGGTGGTTGAACGCTATCGCCAGCAGGGCTATCTCTGGTATGACACGGCACAATCCGGGCAGGTCCACATTGGTATTCGGCAGGGTGAATGGCAGATTAAGGGATTGAGGGAGCAAATAAAACCTCGCTGGTATCATCAGTGGTTTGGCGTCAAACGTGAATCCAGGTAGAATGAGCGGCTATTTCAAACAGCGTGAATAAATAATGCATCAAGACAAAGATCTCTCAACGTGGCAGACGTTCCGCCGACTCTGGCCGATGATTGCGCCGCACAAAGCAGGACTGTTTGTGTCTGCGGTGGCGCTGATTCTCAATGCGGCCGGCGATACCTTAATGCTGTCGCTGTTGAAACCTTTACTGGATGATGGCTTCGGCAAGGCCGACCGCTCCGTCATGCTTTGGATGCCACTGGTGGTGATTGGCCTGATGCTGGTGCGTGGCGTGACCAGCTACATCTCCAGTTATTGCATCTCTTGGGTATCGGGCAACGTGGTCATGAATATGCGCCGCCGCTTGTTTGGTCACATGATGGGCATGCCCGTGGCGTTCTTTGACCAGCAATCAACCGGCACATTGCTGTCACGCATCACTTATGATTCCGAGCAGGTTGCTTCGTCCTCTTCCAGTGCACTGGTGACGGTCGTACGTGAAGGCGCCTCGATCATCGGCCTGTTTATCATGATGTTCTACTACAGCTGGCAGCTGTCATTAATTTTGATTGTCCTTGCGCCAATTGTTTCCTTTGCGATTCGCACAGTGTCCAAACGCTTCCGCAGCATCAGTAAAAACATGCAGAACACCATGGGACAAGTCACCACCAGTGCTGAACAGATGCTGAAAGGGCACAAAGAGGTGCTGATCTTTGGTGGTCAGGATGTTGAAGCACAGCGTTTCTCCCAGGTGAGCAACAAAATGCGCCAGCAGGGCATGAAACTGGTTTCGGCATCTTCCATTTCCGATCCGGTCATTCAGCTGATTGCTTCTCTGGCACTGGCATTTGTGCTCTACGCCGCCAGTTTCCCCAGCGTGATGGAAACTCTCACCGCCGGTACCATCACTGTGGTGTTCTCATCGATGATTGCCTTGATGCGTCCACTGAAGTCGCTGACTAACGTCAATGCCCAGTTCCAGCGCGGTATGGCTGCTTGTCAGACCTTGTTCTCAATTCTGGATAGCGAACAGGAAATCGATAATGGCAAGCGTGAAATCACGCGTGCCAAAGGCGATGTCGAATTCCGCAATGTGACCTTTACCTATCCTGGCCGTGAAGTCCCGGCGCTGCGTGATATCAATCTGTCACTGCCCGAGGGCAAAACCGTGGCATTGGTAGGACGCTCAGGATCGGGTAAATCGACCATGGCGAGCCTATTGACCCGTTTCTACGATATCGACTCCGGTGAAATTCTGCTGGATGGCCACGATCTGCGTGAATACACCCTGCGTTCGCTGCGTAATCAGGTGGCGCTGGTATCTCAGAATGTTCATCTGTTCAACGACACCATTGCCAATAACATTGCTTATGCACGCAATGGAGAATACACCCGCGAGCAGATTGAACAGGCAGCGACTATGGCGCACGCCATGGACTTTATTAAGAAGATGGATAACGGTCTGGATACCGTGATTGGTGAGAACGGCGTGTTGCTGTCAGGTGGCCAGCGTCAACGTATCGCCATCGCGCGCGCATTGCTGCGTGATTGCCCGATTCTGATCCTTGATGAAGCGACCTCAGCACTGGATACCGAATCCGAGCGCGCGATTCAGGCCGCACTGGATGAGCTGCAGAAAAACCGCACTTCGCTAGTGATTGCGCACCGCCTGTCGACCATCGAAAAAGCCGATGAAATCGTGGTCGTTGAGGATGGTCGTATCGTTGAACGCGGTACGCACAGCGTGTTGCTGGCCGAAAAGGGTGCCTATGCACAGCTTCACAAACTGCAGTTTGGTCAATGATTGAACGCATCTGGAGCGGGCGCTCGCCACTGTGGCTGCTATTGTGGCCACTGAGTTTGCTGTATGGCGCAATCAGCAGTTTGATTCGCCTCAGCTATCAGCGTGGCTGGCGTAAAAGCTGGCGTGCGCCCTGTCCGGTGATTGTGGTAGGTAATCTGACGGCTGGCGGCAACGGTAAAACGCCGGTGGTGATTTGGCTGGTTCAGGCACTGCAACAGCGTGGCCTGCGCGTTGGCGTTGTCTCACGCGGCTATGGTGGAAAGGCTGAGCGTTATCCACTGCTGGTGACGGCCGATACCCCGACATCACAAGCCGGCGACGAGCCGGTATTAATCGCGCAGCGTACTCAGGCGCCGGTAGCCGTCGCGCCTCAACGCCGTATGGCGGTAGAAGGACTGCTGGCCGCACAGGAACTGGATGTGATTATTACCGACGACGGGCTGCAACATTACGCGTTGCAGCGCGATCGTGAAATTGTGGTAGTGGATGGTGTCCGTCGCTTCGGTAATGGCTGGTGGCTGCCCGCAGGTCCGATGCGTGAGCGCGCATCCCGGCTGCAAAGCGTCAATGCCATCATCGTCAATGGTGGAGAGGCGCAAGCCGGTGAGATCGCCATGACGTTGCGTCCCGGCAAGGCGATCAATCTGGTGAACGGTGAGACAGCCAACCTCGATCAATTGCCAGAAACGGTGGCGATGGCCGGCATTGGGCATCCGCCGCGGTTCTTCAAAACGTTGCAACAGCACGGCATCCAGCCGGTGGCAGAAATCGCGTTTGCCGATCACCATGCTTATAGCAAAGAAGAGTTACAGCGTTTGACGCAGACTCATCAATGCCTGCTGATGACCGAAAAAGACGCAGTGAAATGCCGTAGTTTTGCACGTGACAACTGGTGGTATCTACCGGTTGATGCCGATCTGTCGGGGGCGTCCCTGGATGCTTTACTCGCCGATGTGACCCAACTCTGCACGACTGCGCGCGACACCCGTTCGCGCTAAACCTGCTCAAAGGGAATCGAGTCATGACCACAACATCTTCCCTTTCACTCCAAACTGCTCGTCATTTACACCTGGCTGCTCAGGGGTTGTTACGCCCACCGAGCCGCCGCGCCCGCCTGTCCGATATCCATGCCTGCGTGCGGCAGATGTCATTACTGCAAATCGACACCATCAATGTCGTCGCCCGTAGCCCTTATCTGGTGCTGTTCAGCCGCCTTGGCGCTTATCCCACACAGTGGCTGGAAGAAACATTGGCCTCCGGTGCGCTTTTTGAGTATTGGGCGCACGAAGCCTGTTTCATCCCCTTCGAAGATTACCCGTTGCTACGCCATCGCATGCTGGAGCCGCAGCGGCTGGGATGGAAATATAACGAGCAGTGGGTAAACGAACATCAGCAGGAAATCGCTGCCTTACTCAATCACATCGCCGAAAATGGCCCGGTACGCGCGGCTGATTTTACCAGTGATAAGCACACTAAACCCGGCTGGTGGGCCTGGAAACCCCACAAGCGGCATCCGGAAAACTTGTTCAGCGCAGGTGAGTTAATGGTGGTCGAACGACGTAACTTCCAGCGGGTGTACGATCTGCGCACCCGCGTGATGCCTGATTGGGATGACGAACAGCATGCAGTGAGTGAATCTGATGCGGTACTGGCGATGCTACGACACAGTGCCCGCAGTCTCGGTATTTTTCGTGCCAGTTGGTTGGCCGATTACTATCGGCTGAAGCGTGCACCCCTGCAATCCTGGATTAAGGATGCCGAAGCACAAGGCGAAATCGTGTGCGTTGAGGTAGAACAGCTCGGTGAGATGTGGCTGCATAAGAGCTTGTTACCTCTGCTGGATAAAATGCCCAGCGCCACCCACACGGCCTTGTTGTCACCGTTCGATCCGGTGGTATGGGATCGCCGGCGCGCTCTGGAGTTGTTTAATTTCGATTACCGCATTGAGTGCTATACCCCTGCTGAGAAGCGCGTCTATGGTTACTTTGTTCTGCCGGTGTTACACCGAGGTGCACTCAAAGCGCGTATTGATGCAAAGATGGACCGCCAGGCACAGCAGCTGATTATTCGTGCATTTTGGCTTGAGCCCGGCGTGCGTGTTACCCAGGCCTTTATGAATGATGTGCAAAAAGCCATCAGTCGCTTTGCACAGTGGCAAGGTGCCGATGAGGTCATCGTTGAAAATGTCCCAGCCGAACTGCTTGCTGCCTGGACGCATCGTTGGGTTATCAACGATTGAGTTCATCGTAATAATGCCGCGCCCGGCGCACTGTGCTTCGGGTGCGCTATGGTATGCTAGGCGCCTGACAAATCGGTGCTGAAAGGAGAAAATTATGGATCACCGTTTACTTGAGATTGTTGCCTGTCCGGTTTGCAACGGAAAACTGTATTTCAACAAAGAGCAGCAGGAGCTGATTTGTAAACCAGACGGCCTGGCTTACCCGGTGCGCGATGGCATTCCGGTATTGCTCGAAGTGGAAGCGCGTACGCTGTCTGTTGAAGAGATCCATCCATGAGTTTCGTCGCCATCATTCCGGCGCGTTATGCATCAACGCGCCTGCCCGGCAAACCGCTGGTGGATATTCACGGTAAACCGATGGTGATACACGTGATGGAGCGCGCACGCGAGTCGGGCGCCGATCGCGTAATTGTGGCGACCGATCACCCCGAGGTTGCTGCAGCGGTAACCGCTGCCGGTGGCGAAGTGTGCATGACGCGCGCGGATCACCAGTCGGGCACCGAGCGCCTGGCAGAAGTGATTGAGAAATATCAGTTTGCCGATGACACCATTATCGTCAACGTGCAGGGCGACGAGCCGATGATTCCGGCAGAAATCGTACGTCAGGTCGCCGATAATCTGGCGCAGGCTGATGCAGGGATGGCGACATTAGCCGTGCCGATTACCGACGCTGAAGAAGCGTTTAACCCCAATGCGGTTAAAGTGGTGATGGACGCGAAAGGCTATGCGCTTTATTTCTCACGCGCCACCATTCCATGGGATCGCGAGCGCTATGCGAAATCGCGCGAACAGATTGGTGACACTTTGCTGCGTCACATTGGCATTTACGCCTATCGCGCTGGCTTTATCCGTCGTTACATTGCGTGGGAACCTTGCCCGTTAGAGCACATTGAATTGCTGGAGCAGTTGCGCGTGCTGTGGTACGGCGAGAAGATTCACGTTGCCGTAGCGCAAACCGTGCCAAGTGTTGGCGTGGACACACCAGAGGATCTGGTCCGTGTTCGTGCGGCCATGCAGGGGTAAAGCCCGACCGGCCAGCCGCTCGCGCTGGCCATAAAGTTTGATCTGGCGCTAAGTTTCGCGCCACCATGACCTCCAGGATAGTGAAGTCAATTGACTGCGGAGGATAACGCATGGAACAGCTCCGTTCAGAACTGGCGTTGATACTGGGTGAAGGTATCAGCCGCCTCGAAACCATTAGCGAACAGGCGCAGTCGCGGCTGTACGCACTCTATGACAACGACGGTAAACCGATGCCGCTGGTGGCGAAGTATTTTCGTCATCAAGGCCGTGCGGCGCTGGAAGCCAAAAAACTCACCATGTTGGGCCATGAGGGACTGGTCACAGTACCTGCGGTTTTTGGCCTGGTGCTGAGTCAGCAGCCGCCGGTACATGAAATGCTACTGATGGCGCGATTCAATGGCGTCTCCGCCGAAGCGCCAGCGCGCACCGCCGTGCGCTGGGAGCAACTGTGTGAGCAAATTGTCGAGGGTGTACTCGGCTGGCACCGTATCGACAGCCACGGATTAGTGGGAAGGGTTGATAGTGTCCAGGAAAACAACTGGCCAGCCTGGTATCGCCAGCGCATCGAGGTGCTGTGGGCCACGTTGGGCTATCTGTCACCGCCATTTTTCACATTGGAAGATCGGCAGATCCTGTACCGCAGCCGACAGCAGTTAACTCATCTCTTCAAAGACTTCGACGATCCCTGCGTGCTGATGCACGGCAACCTGCGTTTATCCAGCATGCTGAAAGATGCATGCAGTGACCAACTGGTAGCGATGATGCAGCCAGGCAATATTCTCTGGGCTCCGCGTGAGTATGAATTAATCCGGCTGGCAGATAGCGGGGCTGAAGCCTCACTGCTGCAGCATTACCTGCAACGCGCGCCGGTTTCTGAAGGCTTTATCTGGCGGCGCTGGCTGTATCAGCTATGGGATTGTGTCGATACGTTGGTAAGCAGCGGACAGTTTGACCGTCCGCGCTTTGATCATGCCCGCGAGCAGTTACTTCCCTGGCTCGGATGACAGCAAATCATCGCCACGCAGCCGTTGCCAAATCTGGCCCAGGGTTTCATAAATCGCACGTTCACTGTGACCCAGCCACATTGGCGATGGCAACATGCGGTCCCAGGCGCTGATTGGCGAGGTAATCGCGAGCTGATTGGCCGGTGCGGCGATGGGGTTCAGACCTGCGCTCAGGAAAAAATGCATTGCACGTGGCAAGTGGTTCGCCGATGAGACCAGCAGGAAAGGGTGATTGCCGATAGTTTGTTTGACGGCCAGCGCTTCTTCGCCCGTATCATGTGGTTGGTCCAGCGTGATAATCGCCGACCGTGGCACTCCCAGACTTTCGGCTACCTCTGCCGCCACGCTGGCGTTGCTGCGGGGGTTGTATCCAGCAGCAGCGCCAGTGAAAATCATTTTTGCTTGTGGATTCCGACGCCATTGGCGCACACCTTCTGTTACGCGCGGCAGGCTGTTGTTGAGCAAATTAGAACTTGGTGCCCAATTCGGATTGAAGGTGTAGCCACCGCCCAGCACGACGATATAATCCACCGGTTCGCTACCGTTCCAGGTTGGATAATGCTGTTCGATGGGGCGCAACAGACGATCGGCAACGGGTTGCAAGCTGAGCAATAAAAGCAGCAGCCAACTCAGAGAGATCAGGATTTTGCCGCCTTTTTGCCAACGGCTAAACCAGAGAAGTAAAAGTCCTACTGCCATGAGCAACAACAGCAGTGGTAAAGGTAATAACATCGCGCCAATCCATTTCTTTAAGGCAAAAAACATCGAAATTTGCTCCTTTTGTCCGAAAAAACAGCAGCCAGACAGTTACTGTGGCGTGAAAGGTTCATTCTTGTTGAGCCTGTGACAAAATAGCACAAGTTGAATGCAGCACAGTGGAGCCATCATCATGCAGGATCGTAACTTTGACGATCTGGCGGACAAATTTTCGCAGAACATTTATGGCACCCGCAAAGGGCAGGTACGGCAGGCGATCCTGTGGGACGAACTGGATGCGCTGTTACCGACACTGCCTGAAGGCGCACTGTCAGTGCTGGATGCCGGCGGTGGCGTAGGACAAATCTCCTGTGGATTAGCGGCACGTGGCCATCAGGTGCTGTTGTGCGATCTCTCCGCGGAGATGTTAAAGCTGGCTGAAGCGCATGCGCACACCGAGGGTGTGAGCCACAACATGCAATTCAAACAAATTAGCGCGCAGCAGGTGGGCGAACATTTGGATCAGCCGGTTGATCTGGTATTGTTTCACGCTGTGCTGGAGTGGGTGGCAGAACCGGAAGTGGTGCTGCGTGCCTTGTGGCACACGCTGAAGCCCGGTGGCGTGCTGTCGTTGATGTTTTACAATGCGCATGCCCTGACGTTCCGCACCCTGCAACTCGGCAATTTCGGCTATCTGCGTGCCAATATGACCAAACGCAAAAAGCGTACGCTGTCACCGGATTTCCCGCGCGATCCTCAGGACGTCAATCGCTGGTTAAGTGATGCGGGCTTTGAAATTGAACAGCGTGCAGGCATTCGCGTGTTTTGTGATTACATGAAACCGCCACCGCCCGGCGTCGTCAAAAGCGTTGAAGAGATTATTGAGATGGAACGGCGCTACTGTCGTCAGGAGCCCTTTTTAAGTTTAGGGCGCTATATCCACGTGACCGCGCGCAAACCCAGGTAGAAGGATCAACTATGAGCGAATTTTCCCAGACGGTCCCCGAATTGGTGGCATGGGCGCGCAAGAATGACTTTTCACTTGCGTTGCCGGTAGAACGTCTGGCTTTTTTGCTGGCTATCGCCACCTTAAACGGTGAGCGCATGGACGGTGAAATGAGTGAAGGTGAACTGATCGATGCGTTTCGTCACGTCAGTAAAGCCTTTGAGCAAACCCATGAAACCGTGCAGGTGCGTGCCAACAACGCCATCAATGACATGGTGCGTCAGCGTCTGCTCAATCGCTTTACCAGTGAGCTCACTGAAGGCCACGCGATTTACCGTCTGACGCCGCTGGCCATCGGCATTACCGACTACTACATTCGCCAGCGTGAATTTTCCACGCTGCGCCTGTCAATGCAGCTGTCGATTGTGGCGCAAGAACTGAAGCGCGCCGCAGATGCCGCCGAAGAAGACGGTGACGAATTCCACTGGCATCGCAATGTCTTTGCCCCGCTGAAATATTCCGTGGCCGAGATTTTTGACAGCATCGACATGACGCAACGTCTGATGGATGAGCAGCAACAAGCGGTGAAAACCGATATTGCGGACCTGCTCAACAAAGACTGGCGTGCCGCGATTTCAAGCTGTGAACTGCTGCTGTCCGAAACCTCCGGCACACTGCGTGAACTGCAGGATACGCTGGAAGCGGCGGGTGACAAATTGCAGGCCAATCTGTTGCGCATTCAGGATGCTACGCTGAGCAGCCCGGATTTGGGCTTTGTCGATAAGCTGGTGTTTGACCTGCAAAATAAGCTGGACCGCATCATCAGTTGGGGTCAGCAGGCCATCGATTTGTGGATTGGCTACGACCGCCACGTACATAAATTTATCCGTACCGCTATCGACATGGATAAGAACCGCGTCTTCGCGCAACGTTTACGCCTGTCGGTGCAGAACTACTTCGACCAGCCTTGGGCATTGACCTACGCGAATGCCGACCGTCTTTACGATATGCGCGATGAAGAGATGACGCTGCGTAATGATGAGGTGATGGGCGAACTGCCGCCAGAGATGGAGTACGAAGAGTTTAACGAGATTCGTGAGCAGCTTGCCGCGATGATCGAAGAAGCATTGCAGATTTATAAGCTGGAGCAAAAGCCGCTCCATCTCGCTACGGTGATGCGCGATTATCTGGCGCAATACCCGCGTGCGCGCCACTTTGATTTGGCGCGTATCGTCATCGATCAGGCAGTACGCCTCGGTGTCGCCGAAGCTGATTTAGCCGGTCTGCCGGCAGAATGGCAGACTATTAATGATTACGGAGCCAAGGTGCAGGCACATGTCATCGACAAATATTGAACAAGTGATGCCAGTTAAACTGGCGTTGGCACTGGCAAACCCGATTTTCCCGGCGCTCGATAGCCAGTTACGCGCGGGACGCCACATTGGTATTGAGGAACTGGATAATCACGCTTTTCTGATGGATTACCAGGAGTACCTGGAAGAGTTTTATGCGCGCTACAACGTTGAGTTGATGCGCGCGCCGGAAGGTTTCTTCTATCTGCGTCCACGTTCAACGACGCTGATTCCACGCTCGGTGCTGTCCGAGCTGGATATGATGGTCGGTAAGATCCTGTGTTACCTCTACCTCAGCCCAGAGCGTCTGGCCAATGAGGGGATTTTCACCCAGCAGGAGCTGTATGACGAACTGCTGTCACTGGCGGATGAGAGCAAACTGCTCAAGCTGGTAAACCAGCGTTCGACCGGTTCTGACCTGGATCGGGCCAAGCTGCAGGAAAAAATGCGTGCTTCGATCAGCCGCCTGCGCCGCTTAGGTATGGTGTGGTACACGGGCAACGACAGCAGCAAGTTCCGCATCATGGAGTCGGTGTTCCGCTTCGGTGCGGATGTGCGCAGCGGTGACGATGCGCGTGAAGCACAGCTGCGTCTGATCCGCGACGGCGAAGCCATGATGCTGGAGAACAAAGCCGCGGCCAACGAGAGTGATGATGCAGATAACGACAATGACGTTGAAAGCGATGCGAATGATAACGCGGAGGATGAACAGGAATGATTGAACGCGGTAAGTTTCGTTCGCTAACGCTGATCAACTGGAACGGCTTCTTTGCCCGTACCTTTGATCTCGATGAGCTGGTGACCACGCTCTCCGGCGGTAACGGTGCGGGTAAATCCACCACCATGGCGGCTTTTGTCACGGCGCTGATCCCCGACCTCACCTTGCTGCATTTCCGTAACACCACCGAAGCGGGGGCCACCTCGGGCTCTCGCGATAAAGGTCTGCACGGTAAACTGCGCGCGGGTGTCTGCTATGCGGTGCTGGATGTGGTCAATTCGCGCCATCAGCGCGTGGTGGTCGGCGTGCGTCTGCAACAGGTTGCTGGACGCGATAAAAAAGTCGATATCAAACCCTTCAGTATTCATGGCCTGCCGACCGATTCGCAGCCGACCGATATGCTGACCGAAATCCTTAACAGCCGCCAGGCGCGCGTATTACCGCTGGCGGAAGTGAAAGAACGCGTTGAAGCGCAGGAAGGCGTGCAGTTCCGTCAGTACAACTCGGTTACGGATTACCACGCCGTCCTGTTCGAGCTGGGCGTGGTGCCGCGTCGTCTGCGCACCGCCAGCGACCGCAGTAAGTTCTATCGTCTGATTGAAGCCTCGCTGTACGGCGGTATCTCCAGCGCTATCACCCGTTCACTGCGTGATTATCTGTTGCCAGAAAATGGTGGCGTGCGCAAAGCCTTCCAGGATATGGAAGCCGCGCTGCGTGAAAACCGCATGACGCTGGAAGCGATTCGCGTTACGCAGTCCGATCGCGACCTGTTTAAGCATTTGATCTCTGAAGCTACCAGCTATGTGTCGGCAGATTATATGCGTCACGCCAACGAGCGTCGCATTCATCTCGATGGGGCACTGCAACTGCGCAATGAGCTGTTTACCAGCCGTAACCAGTTGGCTTCGGAGCAGTATCGCCACATCGAAATGGCGCGTGAACTTTCTGAGCACAACGGTGCAGAAAGCGATCTGGAAACTGACTATCAAGGCGCCAGCGATCACCTGAATCTGGTCCAGACAGCCATGCGTCAGCAGGAGAAGATCGAGCGCTATGATGCCGATCTCGAAGAGCTGACTTACCGCCTCGAAGAACAGAATGAAGTGGTGGCGGAAGCCCGTGAAGTGCAGGAAGAGAATGAAGCGCGTGCCGAAGCGGCTGAAATTGAAGTGGATGAGCTGAAAAGCCAGTTAGCCGATTTCCAGCAGGCACTCGATGTGCAACAAACGCGGGCCATTCAGTATCAGCAAGCGTTGCAGGCGCTGGATAAAGCGCGCGCGCAGTGTCAGTTGCCCGATCTGACCATCGATAATGCAACGGAGTGGCAGGAAACCTTCCAGGCACGCGAAGAAGAAGCCACTGAGCAGCTTTTGCGTCTGGAACAGAAACTCAGCGTGGCCGAAGCGGCGCACAGCCAGTTTGAGCAGGCCTTAGCGCTGGTGACCAGCATTGCCGGAGAAGTGAGCCGTCAGGATGCATGGCAAGTGGGACGCGACTTACTGCGTGATGCGGCTAACCAGCGT
>NZ_DAMDQC010000105.1:0-14655 GCF_032082325.1 Pantoea sp. CTOTU50773
CACGGTCCAGATAACCAGCATGAATCGGTGACCTTCTCACAGGACTTGCTGAGCCATACCTCAACGCTCAAAGTGATTGCCGCGCTGCTGCCCGGCCCATGGAATCCCGTGCTGGCCGCCAAGCAGATCGCTACCATCAGCCATCTTTACGGTCCACGCATTGCCGTTAACATTGTCAGCGGCTGGTTCCGGGGCGAATTCAAAGCGATTGGCGAACCCTGGCTCGATCATGAAGAGCGTTACCTACGGTCTGAAGAATTTATCCACTGCCTTAAAGGTATCTGGCGTGAAGACAGCTTCACCTTTGCCGGAGACTTCTATCGCTTCCGCGATTACGCATTAAAACCCAAACCTCTTTTACCTTTACCTGAAATCTTCCAGGGCGGCAGTTCCCGTGCAGCGCGTGATATGGCGGCACGCGTGTCGGATTGGTACTTCACCAACGGCAATACGCCGGAGGGCGTTCAGCAGCAAATTGAAGACATTCAGGTGAAAGCCATCACGCAAGGACATCAGGTTAAAATTGGTTTAAACGGTTTTGTCATCGCCCGCGATACAGAGCAGGAAGCACAGTCCGTCCTGCAGGAAATCATCGCCAAAGCCAATCCGGATGCCGTTAAAGGTTTCCAGCATGAAGTAAAAAACGCGGGAAGTGCGTCACCGGAAGGTGAGGGCAACTGGGCAAAATCGTCGTTTGAAGATCTGGTGCAGTATAACGACGGCTTTAAGACCAATTTAATTGGCACCCCACAACAGATCGCTGAGCGCATCATGGCGTTGAAGCAGGCAGGCGTCGATTTATTGCTGCTGGCCTTTTTGCACTTCCATGAGGACGTTGAGTTCTTTGGCCGCGAGGTGATTCCGCGAGTGCGTGAACTGGAACGTCAGGAAAGCCGGGTCTCCGCCTGATATCAAATATGGCGGGCGCGGCCCGCCAGTAGCGCCATCATCATCTGAACCACGGTAACCGCCAGTAACATGATCAGCGGCACCAGCCAGTTACCGCTGGCATCATGTAGCATACCGAAACACAGCGGGCCAAGTGCCGCCAGCCCGTAACCGACGCACTGCGCCATGCCGGAGAGTTTTGATGCCTGGCGATGATCCTGGGTGCGCAGATTAAACAGTGAAAGACTGATCACCAGTGACGCGCCTGCGCCCAATCCTGCCAGAATCAGCCACAAAAGTGACCATGACGGCAGCAGCAGCAAGCCGACCACCGCAACAAAGATCAGGAATGAAGCGATAAAGCCAATAGCGCGCTGATCTTTCAGGCGTTTGAGGGCGCTCATGCAGGCGAGATTGGAGACGATAGCGACGATCTGATAGACGAACAGCATGCCGCCTGCCTCAATCTGGCTAATACCGTTGTCTTGCGCAAACGGGGTGAACCAGCCAATCAGGGTATAGAACAGCAGTGACTGACTGGCCATAAACAGCGAAACTTGCCAGCCCAATGCTGAGCGCCAGGGCGATCGCGTCACGCTGTGGGTTGCTGCGGCGTGCACCTGCGGCCCCGACTTTTTCAGATAAGGTAGCCAGGCGAGCAGTGCGATAAACGCGGGCACCAGCCACACCGCGAGCGACAGACGCCAACCTGCGGAGCTGATTTCAGCCAGCGGCACCGCAATCCCTGATGCAATACTGGCTGAAATCCCCATCACCATGGCATACAACCCGATGTAGCGTGCCGTGTGCTCAGTAAAGTCACGCTTGATCAGCGGGGGCAACAGCACGTTAGCGGCGGCAATCCCGGAACTCAGAATAAGGGTTCCTGCCCACATGGCATTTTCACTGCCGGTAATGCGCAGCAACGACCCCAGCGTGATCAGCAGCAGCGAGCCCCACAAACTGCGTTCCAGGCCAAAGCGATTACCAAACCAGGCGGCAGGCGGTGCCAGCGTGGCAAACATCAGCAGCGGTAAAAAGTTGATCACGCCTGCGGCACTGGCGCTCAGACCAAAACTGGCGCGGATATTCTCCAGTATGGGGCCGGTGGCGGTGATCGGCGTGCGCAGGTTGGCAGCAGTAAGCAGCAACAGAAACAAAAAAAAACCCGCGCGTCGCAGGGCTGGATTTTGGGCAATAGTGGTATGGGACATATTTGCGCACCATAGAGTTGAGGCAGAACGATTCTGCATATGGTGCGTTGATTGACGTTAACGCTTACGCAGCAGTTCATTTCCGCTGAGGAGGGGCATACTAACGAGGGACGTTTGACATGTAAAGTTTCAAAATCCATCAAAGATAAAATCAATAGAATCTTTGATTTGCTGGCGATAAGGGCGCGCATCCATCACTTGTTTTCCTAACAGAGATGCGGGCACACTTGCCATTTCATGGGTCATGACGAGATAGCCTTCTCCCTCAATTTCGATGACGGGGTTAAGCCGTTTTACCTGACCAGCCTTAAGTCGATTCATAGGGTACAAAGGAATGACAATACGCGTTGTGAGCTGATCAATGATATCGCTTTGAACATCGACCAGATAAGGGTAAGCACTGTTTTTACTGGTGTTGTTATAAATCATGTACTGCATATTTAGAACGTCCTGTGTTCATCCGACAATAAACCATGCTCTTCAATTATGCGGTTCAGTTCCTGTAAACCGGCACTATTTTCTTGTTTCCATTTTTCTGCAGCGGCTACCCGTATTTCTTGTCGCAAAGCCTCAGCAAGAATCGCGGATAAGTTTAAACCGGCCTCTCTGGCTTGTTGCAATAGCATGGGTTCGACGGTGACGCTGACGGTTTTCTTCTGGTTTACACTGGTATTAGGCATAAATCCCCCGTGTGGACTACACGTGTAGCAATGTCGATGAGTATGGATGAAAACTCAATTGCCATCAATCCAACAAAAATAAACGTTATTGACTTGCCTCTCGACCTATCCGCGTCCACTTTTAAAGCCTCTGTTCAACACAAATGGATGCACGATGCTTTGGTTATGGAATACGCTGATCCTGCTGGCGTCAGTGGTGGTGATGGAAGTGGTGGCGGCACTGTCGCATAAGTACATCATGCACGGATGGGGCTGGGGCTGGCATTTATCACACCATGAACCGCACGACGGCAAATTTGAACTCAACGATCTCTATGCCGTGGTGTTTATGTTCTTGGCGATTGCGCTGATCTACATCGGGGTAAACGGCTACTGGCCGCTGCAATGGATTGGTGCGGGCGTAACCTTGTACGGCGCACTCTATTTCATGGTACATGACGGGCTGGTGCATCAACGCTGGCCGTTCCGCTATATCCCGCGCAAAGGTTATCTCAAGCGTCTGTATATGGCGCACCGCATGCATCATGCGGTGCGGGGCCGCGAGGGGTGCGTCTCATTCGGCTTTCTTTATGCGCCGCCTTTGCATAAGTTGCAGGCGGCGCTGCGACAGCGGCATAAATCCGTTAAAGCGGACGCTGCCACAACCCCTCAGGACGCGACTCCGGACGAGTCAAACGTGAAGTAAGCGCCAAGCCAGCACCTTTCACCAGCAGCGCCAGTTTTTCGCCGCTGCTGGTGCGTTGTCGCGCATCCCAGGCATGTGCGCCTGCATGTTGCACCTTCACCCCAATTTCACGATAGACGCCGCGTGCAGTGGCGATGGCCCATGCGGAGCGCAGCGGCAATCCGGGTAAGCCGGAACGAGCAGAGTGATAATAGGGTTCTGCTTCGCTCACCAGTCGCGCGGCCAGTGGTGCCAGGGCAGCGCGATGTTGCGGATCGGCCAGATTCTGGCCGGTTAAGCCCGCTTGGTCCAGCCAGCTTTGCGGCAGATAGCAGCGCCCGTTCTGCGCATCTTCAACGATGTCGCGGGCAATGTTGGTGAGCTGGAAGGCGAGCCCCAGATCGCAGGCGCGATCCAGCACCGCTTCGTCACGGACGCCCATCACACGGGCCATCATCAGGCCCACCACTCCCGCGACGTGATAGCAGTAGCGCAGAGTATCGTCGAACGTCACGTAGCGCGCCTCACGCGCATCCATCGCAAAGCCTTCCAGGTGATCAAACGCCAACTGTGGCGGCAACTGGTGAATTAACGCCACCTCCTGGAATGCTTTGAACGCGGGTTCATCCATGTGCGCACCGCTGTAAGCACGGCGGGTTTCAATTTGCAGATGCAGCATGCGCGCTTCGGCATCTTCTACCACATGTTGTGTGCCGCCTTCGCCCAGCGTTTGTCCATCAATCACGTCATCGCAGTGGCGACACCACGCGTACAGCATCAGCGTGCTGCGCCGCGTGGGCGCATCGAACAGTTTCGCGGCCGTGGCAAAACTCTTTGAGCCGATCGCCATGGTCTGAGTCACTTGCTCTAGCAGGGGTTGGCGATTCATCCAGCGAGATCCTCCTGCATCAGTTGCGCAGTGGCTTTCGCCGAGCCAATCACACCGGGTACCCCGGCGCCGGGATGTGTGCCAGCACCAACCAGATAGAGGTTGGCGATATCCGCATCGCGGTTATGTGGGCGGAACCATGCGCTCTGCGTCAAAATCGGTTCCAGCGAAAACGCTGAACCCTGATGGGCATGCAGCGTGTCGCGAAAATCAAACGGCGTAAACATGCGGTGCGTCACCAGTTGCTGACGTAGTCCCGGCATATAGTGCTCCTCCAGATAAGCAAAAATGCGATCGCGTAAACGCGGTCCTTCCTGTTGCCAGTCGATCGCCGCCGTGCCGAGATGCGGCACCGGTGCCAATACATAGAAACTGCCACAGCCTGCCGGAGCCAGTGATGGATCGCTGGAGCAGGGTGCATGCAGATAAAGCGAAAAATCGTCTGAAAGCTGGCTGCTGTTAAAAATCTCGTCGATCAGCTCACGATAGCGCGGGCCAAAGCACACGGTATGATGCGCCAGCTGTGAATGCGGGTGATTCAGACCGAAATAGAGTACAAACAGCGAATTGCTCATGCGTTTACGTTTCAGTGAGGCCGCACGTTTGCTGGCGGCAGGATGCCCACGCAGCAACCGGTCATAGGTATGCACCACATCGGCATTCGACGCCACCGCATTAGCTGCAAACCGGCGACCATCTTTCAACTGTACGCCACTTATGCGATTGCCCTGGGTTTCAAGCTGACTCACTTCGGCGTTGAGCAACAATTCGCCACCCATGTCGGTAAACAGCTTAGCCAGGCCTTGCACCAGCGCTCCCGTGCCGCCACGTGGGAACCATACGCCCCATTCGCGTTCCAGCGCATGAATCAAGGTATAGATCGAGGACGTTGCAAAAGGATTACCGCCAACCAGCAGCGAGTGAAAAGAGAATGCCTGACGCAGGTGATCGTCCTGTATAAATTTTGCCACCATACTGTAAACGCTGCGCCAGGCCTGCAAGCGGCCTAACTGAGGGCCAGCATGCAGCATGTCACGGAAATGCAAAAAAGGCACAGTCCCCAACTTAAGATAACCCTCTTTGAACACCTCGCGTGAATAGGCGAGAAACTGCCGATAGCCTGCGACATCGGCCGGGTTGAAGCGGGCAATTTGCTGCTCCAGCAACGGTTGATTATTGTCATAGTCGAGCTGTTTGCCGTCTTCCCAGCATAAGCGATAGAAAGGCGTAACCGGCATCAATTCAACATAATCACTGAGCGATTTACCGGCCAGCGTAAACAGCGCTTCAATCGCTGTCGGGTCGGTGATCACTGTCGGTCCGGCATCAAAAGTAAAGCCCTGTTCCTGCCATGCGTAGGCGCGTCCGCCGGGTTTATCGCGCTGCTCAAGTAGCGTGGTAGGAATGCCAGCTGCCTGCAGCCGGATAGCCAACGCCAGGCCGCCGAAACCGGCGCCAATCACATAAGTACGTGTCATTATTTCTTCCCTGGTTTAGAAGAGGTCGTCATCAGTGCGCGCACCGCTTCGCCAATCGGCACCGGCGGTTTGCCACATAAAATGCGCGCTTTATCGCCGAGCTGGAGTTGCCCGGCGTAAAAGCGGCTGATTAATCCGGCATTCAGCCGATAAAAGCGCTGCATGACACGCCAGCGCTGGTCCGGGTGCCCGGCCAAGAACAGCATTCGATTAAGCAGCCGGAAAAAACGCTGTGTTCGCCACTGCTCGCGTGCAAACTGTTCGATGGCGCGACTGAGCGTTGTCGCATCACAGGGCAACAGTTGGGCAATGCGGTCAGCCAGCGCCAGTGCTGTGGGCAACGAGTAGCCCGTGGTGGCGTGAAACAAACCGGCGCGCAATCCACTGCACGGTTGACCACGCTGTTGCAGCCAAAAGGCATCAATATCGCCACTCAATGTTATTGGCAGTGAACCTTGCTCCTCACGCAGCAGAAGGCTCAAGCTCCAGTGATGCGCTTTGGCGTAATCGGCGATATTCAGCCGCGCGGTGTGCTCTGTCAGCGTGGGCTGATTAATGTAGTGCGTATCTTCAATTAAAAGACGATCTGTACTCAGCGGTAAGGTGTAAACAAAGCGGTAGCCCTGTTGTTGATCCACTGTCGCATCCATCAAGATCGGTTGTGTTAAACCGTGAGGCCTAGCCAGATGCCACTCCTGACCGATAAAGGCTTGATAGCCGAGTTGCAGATGCGGCGTGTGTTGCAGGCCGCGACCATCAATCACCACCGCAGCATGCAGTACGCGATGGTCGGCCAGGGTGACCTGAGTGGGGCGCACCTCATTCACCGGGGTATTGATCCAGAGATCATCCGCCATGACCTCATAAAGCCGTTGGGCAAAATCTGCAGAGGTGATTGAGCAATATTCTCCGCTGAGATTGCGGCGCAGTGAAGGGAATCGCACCTGATAGCCGGGCCAGCGGTGGGCAATCAACGGTTGCAGCCACTGTAGCTGATTGGGGCTGAGATCGTCCTGATGAAAGGACCAGGTATGATTACCTGCCGGATGCGCGTGACTTTCCAGCATCAGAATGCGCAACTGGGGTTGGCGCTGACGCAGCTTCAGCGCAATCAAGCCATTAGCCAGGCCGGCCCCCACTAAAATCACGTCATAATTCTCGGGCATCAGGTCGCCTCCGCCAGCACAACACGGTGTTGCCCCAATGCCTGCTCAACGATATCAGCGGCGCGCTCGCAACCGCCTGAGCGCTGCAGCTGCGCCTGAATCGGCGAGATACGCAGCCGATAGCCGTCATCCGTCAACAGTTGCTGCAGGTGCTGCTCCAGCTGATGCACGCGGCTAAAGCGAGACGCGCGATGACCGACACCGTGCCAGGCAATACGTGACGCCACGCCGGGTTGGTCAAAGGCCAGCGGCAGCGCCAGCATCGGGGTGCCCCATTCCAGTGACTCTAACGTGCTGTTGAGTCCGGCATGGGTGATAAACAGCTGCGCATGTTGCAGCGCGGCTGGCTGATCGAGAAAATCCGTCACCCACGCCGCACCGGCGCGCTTAAGCTGCTGCACCTGATTGGCGTCCAAACCGCCACAATGGGCAATCACCAACGAGAGCTGCTGGTTGCGGCACGCTTTTGCCAGATGCAGGAACAAGCGAAAACGATGACCTTGCAAGGTGCCAAAAGAGGCATAAACCACCGGCTGTCGCAATTCTGGCCAGGGCGCGCTGGCACTGCGGGGAGGATTCGATGCCTGCAGCAGACCCACAGCGTGAAAATGGCTGGGCAGATGCTGGCGCGGAAAATCAAATGCCGGAACGAGTTGGCTAATCTGCGCCAGCGGTGACAAACATTGATGCAGGCTGTGGCGATCGGGTAAACCCCATCGTTGCGCATGGTGGCTGATCACCGCGCCATGGCGCTGCATCAGGCGATCATAAATATCCTGACTGGCCTGAAAACGTTGCAGTGATTTTTCATCCTGACCAAAGCGAAACGGCATCACCGCCAGCGGTATGCCAGGCTCGCGATTCACCGGCAGCGCGCAGGCCACTGAAACAAAGGGAAGGTGCAACGCTTCTGCCACTAAGCCACCCGCCGCTTCCATCTGATCGGCAATCACACCATCGACTTGCAACGAGGTTAAACGCGCAGGCAGTTCACGACACAACATATCGGTGCTGGCGGCGATATCACTGATTACCCGCCATAACGAAAGGGGCGAGGCCAGATGCTGTAACACCCGTGCCAGAGAACCGGCGGGATGGCTGCGCTCACCTACGGTGCTGAATCCTATACATTCATCCGTTAGCAGGAGACGTGCATCATCCTGTTGCACAAAGGTGATGCGATGACCGCGCGCAATCAGCGTATGTGACAACGCCTGCAGCGCGTGAAAATGGCTATACAGTGGCGGCGCAATCACGGCAAAGTGCCCCATCGGCAGTCCCGCGATCAGTGAAACATCGCCAGCTGTTGATTAAACAGGGCGTGCATATATTGGCGGGTCGCTATGCCACGATGGCAGGCGCAGGCGAGGTGCGCATCGGCACTGCGCAGATGTTCACGCAAGCGGCGCTCAGCACCTTCAGAACCGAGCATCTGTACCAGCGTCGATTTACCCTGATCCTGATTAATGTCCTTGCCGGTGTGTTTGCTGCCGTCGGCGAGATCATCGAGCAATTGGAAAGCCTGACCCAAATCCTGCGCGAAATAGCTGAGCTTCTGGCGCATAGCGGGGGTTGCTTCCGCGGCAATCGCCGCCATTTGCAAGGTGGCTCGGAACAGCACGCTGGTTTTGAGTTCATTGGTTAATGCGACGGCTTCCGGGCTACGCGATTGCGCGCCCTGATGCAGATCCTGGAATTGACCCTGCACCAAACCTTGTAAACCCACGGCAGAAGAGAGTTCGGCAATCGCCTCTGATTTCTGCAGGGCGGCTAAACCTGGCGCAACGGCGATCACTTCAAAGGCGCGGCTCAGCAGGGCAATCGCCGCCAGAATCGCCACGCTTTCGCCAAATTCGCGATGCACCGTTGGGCGCCCGCGTCGCATCTGAGCATTGTCCATGCATGGAATATCATCGAGGATCAACGACGCGGCATGCACCATTTCAACTGCGCAGGCGAGATCAAGAATGCCCTGTTGCGATGCTTTGCTGCCCATATCTCGCGCAGCCAACAGCAGCAGCAGTGGACGAATGCGTTTACCCGGTGCCAGTGCACCGGCGCGCATGGCGGCACGAACTTGATCGCTCGGCTGACCCGCAGGCAGCAGTTGCTCAAGATGCGTCTGCAATAATTGCTGCAAAGAGTGTAGTTCGTGTTCCGGGCTTGCGGTGATGTCGACATGGGCGGTCATAGCGGCTTTCCATGGTAAGTTGAATTGTTATGGTTTTTTTATTAACCGTAGACTGCGTAAGGTGAGTTCGCCAGCGCGCTCAACGCATTACGGTAAAAACAGATCCGAAATAAAACCTGATTCTCCACCAGGATTCATTGCACTTTCCCCGTGATCGTATTAGCGAAAAAAGTAACAAGGGTGCCGTAACATAAATTCATCCGGTAGTCTGAAACGACACGCTTATCCATCCAGGAAAATAATGATGTCTTCGCAACCTCATATTCTGATTATTCAGCCACTGATGCCGCAGCTGGACGAAAAACTCTCGCAACATTTTCATTGTCATCGTTTATATAATGAGCAGGACCCTGCGCTATTTCTTCAGCGCCAGGGCAAAGAGATTCAAGGCATAGTGACCCGCGGTGACGTGGGGGTAGAAACGTCGATTCTGGAACAGGTGCCGGCCTGTAAAGCGATTGCGGTGTTTGGGGTGGGAACCGATCGTATCGACCTGAATTACACCGCTGCACATGATATTCAGGTGAGCATCACCAGCGATATTCTTACCGATGATGTCGCCGATTTAGCCATGACGTTGACCTTAGCTTTTTCACGCAACCTGGTGGCCAATCATCAGTTCGCCCGCTCTGGCGCGTGGGAAAATACCGCTACTTCACTTTCCAGTAAAGCCAGCGGGAAACGCATGGGCATTGCGGGTTTGGGTGCGATTGGTCTTGCGATTGCCCGGCGTGCTGAGGCATTCGGTATGGAGATCGCTTACACCGCGCGCAGTCAAAAAGATGTGCCTTACCAACGCTGTGAGAACATAGAACAGCTGGCGGCGTTCAGTGATTTCCTGGTGCTGGCGCTGCCGGGTAGCCCGGAAAATATCCAGCTGGTGGACGCAAAAGTGCTGGCGGCGTTGGGGAAATCGGGTGTGCTGATCAACATTGCACGCGGTACGGTGGTGAATGAAAACGATCTTATCCAGGCATTGCAGCAGGGTGTGATAAAAGGCGCCGCGCTGGATGTTTTCCCACAAGAACCAATTATTCATCCTGCGCTGCGTGAATTAGATAATGTGTTATTAACCCCACATATTGCGAGTGCCACCCATGAAACCCGTGAAGGCATGGCGAATAATGTGCTGGAGAATTTGCTGGCCTATTTCTCAAATGGGAAAATGCTGACAACGATATAAATTTATTCTCTGGCATCAGAGGATTTTCTTATATCCTGCGCAGTAAGCGTTATATAGCAATTGCAATCTCTGCCGATGAACGTTGTTATGATAGGGCTATTCATTCAGGAGCCATTCATGACAACTCAAAAGATTGCGATAGTGGGCGGCGGCGTCATCGGTTTAGCGGTGGCGCGCGCATTAGCCTTGCAGGGCGTACAGGTTACGATTTTTGAGCAGCAGCATATTGGTGCCGGCACCAGCAGCACCACCTTCGCCTGGGTCAACTCCAATGGTAAACAACCCCTCAGTTATCACCAGCTCAATGCCCTCGCTATGGAAGAACATACTCGTTTGCAGCTTTCGCAAACCAATGGTCTGCGCTGGCTGGAAACCTGTGGTACCTGGGAGTGGGCGTCAGAAGGCGAGGCGCAGCAGAGGCTACTGCGGCGTGTTACCTCCCTGCAATCGCTGGGTTATCCCGCGCATGAGGTGACACCGGATGCGTTGCAGCGTGAAGTGCCGGATCTGCGTTCACAGGCGGTAAGTGGCAGCGTCTGGCATTTCCCAACGGAATCGGTATTGCATCCGACGCTGTATCTCTCGCGACTCTGGTCTGAAGCGCGTGCCAATGGGGCGGTATTGCATCAACAACATGCGATTGAACGTCTTAGCGAACAAGCTGATGGCGTCACGCTGCATCTGGTAAACGGTGAACAGTGGCAGGGTGATCACGTGGTGATTGCCACCGGGCGCTGGGCCAATCAACTGCTTAACACCCTTAATCTTGATTTGGCGCTGCTCGATACCAGCAAACCCAACGCGGTGGCCTGTAGTTTCCTGGCACGCACGGCGCCACAGCCGCTCTCGCTGGCAACCAATTTAATCTCTCCTCAGCTCAACGTGCGCCCGGATGGCGGCGGGCGGTTGTTATTACAAGCACTGGAACTGGACGATCTTGCCGATCCTGCCTCGCCACCTTCGCTCCATGGCGATATTGCCCAGCAGTTCCGCGATCGCTACCACGCGTTGTTTGCAGATGCAGGCGAATTGCAGATTGAGAACATTGTGATTGGTCAACGCGCCAGACCGGCGGATGGATTACCTGCCATTGGCTACGTCACGCCTCATCAGCGTGTATATGTTGCAGTGACACACAGTGGAATCACATTGTCACCGTTGATTGGCAAGCTGGTGGCGCAGGAACTGGTGCAGGATCAGGCCAGTGAGTTACTGGCAGATTTCCGCCCTCAGCGATTGTTAGGCAAAAACGCCAGTGACTTTGCGCCGATTAAGCGCAACTTCCCTGCGGCACAGTAAAGCCATTTTTCCTAAAAATGATATTTTTGTGCCATTTTTGCGTGAGCGAGCAGTTTTAGTTGTTGCGATTATGTTATTACTGATTGCCTTACCACTCTCCTCTATCACAAGGAGGCAGCATGAAAATCGGTATCGTGGGCTATGGAACGGGCGGCAAACACTTTCACGCGCCATTCATTAATGCGGCTGAGGGCGTGGAGTTAGCGGGCATCGTGGCGCGTGCGCCAGCCACTATTGCACGCGTGAGAGCGGATTTTCCCGACATTCCGATCTATGCCAGCCTGACCGACATGCTGGTGGCAGGTGTCGATGACGTCACGATCACGACACCACCGCAAACGCGCCGCGAACTGGTGCTGGAAGCGATTGCTGCGGGTGTGGCGGTGATTGCCGACAAACCCTTTGCACCCGACGCGAAAACGGGGCGTGAGTTGGCCAATGCCGCGAAAGCGAAAGGCGTCGTACTGAGCGTGTATCACAACCGTCGTTTTGACCATGATGTGCGCACGCTGAAAAAACTGATTGAGCAAAATCGCGTGGGAAAAGTGTGGCGTTTGCATAATCGTATGGATTTTGACGATGCCAATACCCTCGAAGGCGGCGAAACTGGCGGCCTGCTGCGTGATTTAGGCAGTCATATTGTTGATCAGGCGCTGTTCCTGTTGGGTCCGGTAAAATCAGTTTATGCTCAGCTGGATATTATCGACCTGCCGGAAGGGCCGACCGACGCCAGTTTTGTGCTGACGCTCACTCATCAAAACGGGACTAAATCCTATCTTTCCGCCACCAAACTGAATCGCTTTGTTTGCCGTGAGTTTCGTCTGTATGGCGATGCCGGTAGCTTTGTTTCACAAGGGACGGATGTGCAGGCGCAGGCCATTTTTGCGGGCCAGCGTCCGGCGGACGATCGGGATGCATGGGGCTATGAGCAGCCTGAGTGCTGGGGCACACTTAATACGCCGCAAGGCTCAGAACGGGTGCCTTCTGAACAAGGTGCCTATCACGCCTATTACGAAGCTTTTGCTCAAGCGGTACGCGATGGCAGTGAGCCTCCGGTGACGCCAGAGCAGGCGATTGAAGTCCTGGCGGTACTGGATGCTGCTTTTGTTAGCGCACGTGAAAATCGGGTTGTGGAAGTGATTTAAACGGTAGCGCTGCAGCAATGCAGCGCTCTATTCTCTTAACCTTTCCCCATGACACCCTGCTAATATGGCGCTCACGAGATGTTATGTTTAGAGGTCTGTTGTGTCGAATCTAAAGTTTCGAAGTGCCACCTTAGCCGATGTTGATCGCTGCTATGCCATTGAAATTAATGCCTACGAAGGCGATGAGGCTGCCACGCGCGAAAAAATCGCAACCCGTATCGCACAGTATTCTCAAGGGTTTATGTGCCTTGAAAACGAGGGTCAAGTCATTGGCTTTATCAATGCAGGTTGCGCCTGGGATGTGGTGATGTCAGATGAGGAATTTAAGGAGTTAATCGGGCACGATCCTGCAGCACCTAACGTGGTGATTATGTCAGTGGTGCTCGATCCGGCCTATCAGGGCAAAGGGTACAGCACACTGATGATGCAACAGTTCATCAAGCTTATGAAGCAGATGGATAAACAGACCATCCATTTGATGTGCAAAACCCATCACGTTGATCTGTATAAGAAGTTCGGCTATCAGTACATCAAACCTTCGGCGTCCGATCACGGCGGCATGGCGTGGCACGAGATGCTGATGACGCTGTGATTATTTTTTAACCAAAAAGAATTCATCACCTGATCGCGATCATAAAATTACGCTGAAAACTGCTCAACCATGTCAGTTAAATCACATGCAACGAGGAGGTTATGATGCGTACTACACTGATGACCTTGCCGGAGGTGGCGCGCTATCTTGGCGTGCCCTCCGCCACTTTAGCCTGTGCGATTTGCAATCGTGGCACGCTAGAGAAAGTCCCGCTACCCGCCGCGGTTGACGATACCGCGCCGTTGTCCTGCCGCTGCTGGACGCCACAAGATGTCCGCCAGTTCAGGCTGGCGATGATGCGGGCGCGGCGTGGGCACTGAAGAACAACTGGCGGCTTCAGGCTGCAAGTTTTCGTGCTTATCCAATCAGCGCTTTCGCCTTGGCGCGAATCTCAGCCAGTTCATTCGATGTGACATGGCTTTTTTTCACCACTTTTCGGGCGTGCCAGTCAATGCTGGTCACCTGATCAGCCAGCGCGACACTCTCACGTGCGCCTGACAAGTTGACTTCAAAGGGATAACCCTTGGCCTGAGTGGTGCAGGGAACGCAAAGCAGCATGCCCACTTTGTTGTTATAGGCAAAAGGACTGAGGACGACAGCAGGGCGATGTCCACCCTGCTCGTGCCCCAGTGTAGGGTCAAAATCCAGCCAGATCAGGTCTCCGGCATCGGGTACAAAACGTGAAACCATTAGAGCAATTCCTTGCCAACTGAAGGTCCAAAATCAATTTTTTCATGGACGTTATCTTCAGTGATGCCGTCCAGCAGAGCATCAAGGGAATACTCCTTTTCTCTCACCGGGACAAGTATCAATTTGCCATCTTCCACGCTGAGTTCCAGTTTGTCGTCAACACTGAGCGCAGCAGATTGCATTACGCTGGCAGGGATGCGGATTGAAGGACTATTGCCCCATTTTTTTAACGTCACCGTGGTCATAACCAACCTCCTGCGAAATGTCGATACACTGTATATCATCGTTAAGGTTGATACAACGTAGATACGTCATTACCGCTTGAGCTGCCACCTTTAAACGCAGGAAAGCGTATCATCTAAGATAACGTTTTCGTGCTATTAGATACTCCAGTCTCGGTCAACGTCGCCCGCACATGAGGAAGACTCTGCGGGTAATTCTGTTGAATAAACTCAATCATCTTCTCACGCACATAGCAGCGTAAATCCCAGGCGGTTGGGGAGTTTTGTGCGGTCATTAATAAACGAATCGTCATGGTTTTGTCCGTAGTATCAGTCACCTGAAGAAACTGCGTTT
>NZ_DAMDQC010000106.1:0-14631 GCF_032082325.1 Pantoea sp. CTOTU50773
CTCTTTAAGCCATCTTAAATGACTCTGAGGTGTCTGTTAAACCCATAGCGATTCATCCCTCAGCCGTTCACGCCATGCTTCAAGTTGAACTTCATGGCTCAATGACAGCGGTTCAACTGGTGCAGATTTTAGGGCTGGAGAAGTCCAGCGTCAGCCGCATGCTCGCTAAACTCGTTGAAGCCGGAGAACTTGAAGAAAGTCCATGTTCAGAAGACGCGAGGACCAAGCGACTGAGCCTCACCGGGAAGGGTAAAGATACCGTGCAGAGCATCAATGCTTACGCTGACCAACGAGTAGCAGCAGCGCTCAGAAAACTCGATCCCTTTACTCAGGACGCTATATCACAGGGCCTATCGTCATACGCCAGCGCGTTGAAAGCCTGTCGGGAAAACACCGCAGGGCAAGTGCAAAATAACGTCAAGATAGTCTCGGGTTATCATGCAGGTATGATTGGTCGTATTACAGAAATGCATGGCAGCTTTTACGCCAGAGAGCATCACTTCGGCCATTTCTTTGAAGCGAAGGTTGCTGCCGGTCTGGCTGATTTTGCGTTGCGACTGGAAAAACCCTGTAATCAGATTTGGCTGGCAATGTTGAATGAACGCATTGTCGGGTCAGTTGCCATTGACGGTGAAGATCTGGGAAATAATGAGGCGCATCTGCGCTGGTTCATCCTTGACGACGGGTGTCGTGGTAGCGGATTGGGCAGAAAACTGATTTCAGAAGCGACGAGATTTTGTGATGAACAGAAATTCGCTTCAGTACAGTTATGGACGTTTAATCAACTTACCGCGGCCAGACGATTGTACGAATCATTTGGATTTGAATTGTCAAAAGAATGGGAGGGCGATCAGTGGGGAAGCCCCCTTACTGAGCAACAGTTCAGCAGAAAAATCGTTTAGGCATGCTGGATTATCGACACAGTTTTGACAGTTTTTTTCTGGATGGGTTACCAGCGAATATCTCTTTGCCAAAATTACCGCTGTAGGACGTGCTCGCTTTAACAGCATCTGTCAGGAGCATTACGTGAACTTTTAGTCGCGCTCGCGCTCAATATCCTGATAATGCACGCAGGATTAATTATTTGAACGCGGTAAACGGAGAGATGAAATGGTCAATGACTACTTTGCACCACCCCCAATGGGTATGACGCCAGAACAACACAAGCGAACCATCGCTGTGGCGGCCGCTTTAGCGGTGGCGAAGGAATCCGTCAGCGCTTCAACCTCTGCCAGCGGTTCAAAAGCGTCGTGGGATCTTCAGGCGGTAGCGAATGAAATTTCTAATCTGGCTGATGCCATTCAGGACGCCCTGGAACCTGAAGACGAGATGTAAAGCCAGCGAACCCTCACATGACGGTGTTTTAAACCGTTTTGTGAGGGGCGAAATTTTTTTATTTTTCTCTGCATCCAGTTGGCCCCCTCCTTACGTATATCCCGTTGTGAGCAAATTCTTCGCTCCCCTACAACGAGGATTTATGATGAAAAAGCTAATCACCACCGCAGTCATCTCTGGCGCGCTGATGTTCTCCGCCACGACTTTCGCAGCCATGAACTCTGATTCTGTCATGGTTGGCGGTGCCGCTATGTATCCGCAGAAAAACATCATTGAAAATGCACTCAATTCTAAAGATCACACTACGTTAGTGGCCGCAGTGAAGGCAGCAGGTTTAGTGGAAACACTCGAAGGAAAAGGGCCTTTCACTGTGTTCGCGCCAACCAACGCCGCGTTTGCGAAATTGCCTGCTGGCACCGTGGATAATTTGGTAAAACCAGAAAACAAAGCCAAATTGACCAGCATCCTGACCTACCATGTCGTGGCCGGTAAATACGATATGAAAGCGCTGGAGATGAAAATTAAACAAGGTGGCGGTCATGCGGAACTGAAAACCGTTAACGGTCAGCCTTTATGGATTATGAGCAACGGTCCTCACAATATTCAGTTGAAAGATGGCATGGGTAATGTGGCCAATATCAGCACTTATGATGTGAACCAGAAAAATGGTGTGATCGACGTCATCGACACCGTCCTGATGCCTAAGTAATTGTCTATACTCGGAAGGCATTTCAATGCCTTCCGGGAAAAACATGGATAACGTTTTGGCTCAACAGCAGGTGAAATTATTGCGGGCGATTGCGCAAGGCGATCGCCCGGCATTTGAACAACTGTATCGACTCACTTCTCCGCATTTGTTTGCAGTTGCATTGCGCACTTTACGCCAGCCAGCCTGGGCAGAAGAAGTGCTGCATGATTGCTTCCTCACCATCTGGAACCGAGCCGACAGCTATGATGCCGCACTCAGTGCCCCCATGACATGGATGACGCATATTGTGCGTAACCGCTGTATCGACTGGTTGCGCAGTGGGCAGGCGCGTGAAGCGCTGGCGTCAGAGGAATACAGTGACAGTACTCAGGAAACGGATGCTGATAATACAGAGCAGCCATTTGATGATTCGCAGGCGGCCCGTTTACAACATTGCTTGCAGCACCTTAGCAGTGAGCAACGGCAAAGTGTGACGCTGGCTTACTATCAGGGGATGTCGCACAGCGATATTGCCGCCTGGTTACAACAGCCGGTAGGGTCAGTGAAAAGTTGGATCCGTCGTGCGATGGAGCATCTTCGGGAGTGCGTGGGCCTATGAACAACAACAAGCAACATGATGACGCGCTCGCGGCCGAATATGCATTGGGAACACTGCGCGGCAATGCCCGTTTGCGCTTTGAACGGCGGCTACAGCAGGAACCTGAACTCGCCGCGAGAGTCGCCAGCTGGCAGACGATGTTAACCGGATTAGATACGCACTTGCGGCCTCAAACACCGCCTGAACGCGTCTGGAAAAAGATCACGTTAAGCCTGCCGGCTAAAACTCCGGTTAAACGCGCCAATCCTTACCTGGGTTGGCTGGTTGCTGCGGGTCTGGCGGCCATTACGCTGGTCTCTTATTACAACTATCGCCCGGAAGAATTCGCACCGCTGATTATTCTCGGTGATGCGCAGCAGCAGGGGCAGTGGGTGGTGAGCCGAAGTAGCGATAGCCGCTATCTGCAACTCGCGCCGCTGAAACCCGTTGCCATTGCGACAGCTAACAGTCTGCAGCTATGGCTGATCCCTGCCGGCAAACAGCCGGTTTCATTAGGGCTGCTGGCAAACAATTCAGCCACTCGGATCGAGATGGATCAAAAAACGCTGGCAGCAGGGACAACGATTGCGATCAGTCTTGAACCTCAAGGCGGTTCGCCAACGGGGTTGCCAACGGGGCCGGTTTTGTACAGTGGCTTACTCTAGCGCGGCCTCTACTTTTTTGCTGGCGAGAACATCGCCAGTTTTGGGCAGCTCACCTGTTCAATATGCTGGTGGTAGCCAGACTGATCCTTCTTCTTCAGGGCATCAGCGGCGTTCACAATCGCATCGTGATTCTCTGAGCTATTCAGAAACACCTGCTTAATGCGTTCATTCGGTATCTCTTGCGCCAGATGGCAGTGCGCGCGCAGATCGGTGATGATCTGCTGCTCTCGTAATGCGTAGGACAGGTTGCTGTAGGGTGACTTAGCCACAGAAATAAATGAAACCATGACCAGCAATGAGCAAGAGCCAATTTTCCAGAACATAGTGCCTCCGTTGAGGGTGCTGAGGCTTTAGCAGTGTGCTAAAGCTGCGGCGATGCTATGCATTGAAGCGTGGTCGATGATCAGTGGTTTCGAAAGTTTTTTTCATGGTTATCAGAGATAGCGCAAAACAAAATGAAATACTGCTCGTTGTGGGCTTCAAATATCATGCCTCACGATAGCCATTCTGTTCCCGCAACTGGTGGTAATCCTTCCAGCGCTTAAGTAATTGAAAACGCGTTCCAGGATACACCTCATCACTCGCCTGAATTTCTTCAATACGATCAACGCGGAAGTTGCGAAAATCCTGGCGCAACTCACACCAGCCGCACAGTAAGCGGACGCGATCGAAATAGCCCAGCACCACCGGCCAAATCACCCGGGTTGAAGTGGCGTCTTTCAGATCTTTGTATCGTAAGGTGATCTTGTTGCGCGTATGGATTGCCTGGCGAATTTCGGGCAGATGAGTTTCAAACAGCACTTCACCACGTGTGGCAACCAGCAGCGATTGATGATCGAGCGCGTGAGATAAATGTTCCGGCAATACGGCGTGGATTTTAGCCAGCGCATGTTGTGCGGCAGATTTCAATTCGGCATCGGTATGGCGACTGACCCAGTCCAACCCCAACGCCAGCGCATCGAGTTCATGGCGCGAGAACATCAGCGGCGGGAGATGGCCATCTGATTTCAACAAATAACCTAAACCCGCGCTGCCCTCGATTTCCACGCCTTGCTGCTGCAAGCTGATAATGTCGCGATAGACGGTGCGCACACTTATGCTGAGTTGCTCCGCAAGATGCTGCGCAGTCACCGGATAGCGGTGACAACGTAACAATTGTACAAGCTCCATCAGTCGCTGGGTTTTGGTCATGGTGTGTGCCTAAGCTAAGAGTCTGGCAGTCAGGAGCAGTCCAGCCGCACGCACCAGAGTTGACTCCAGCGCAAGTGCGGCGACCTGTAGATTAATACGGCACTCGTCATCCCGATAGACGCAACTTCGTCTGTAATGTGGTGAACTAAAAGCGCTGCAACGGACGTGATATTAAACGCGTAATAACTGCTGCAGCACTGCCAGATCAGCGGTTGTCTGCAATGCGCTGCTTTGCAGCACCTGTTGCCGTCGCTCGCCCGATTCCTGACGCAGTGCCAGACGCAATTTACCTTCAACGTCCACACCATCGGCCAGCGATTGCTGACGGGTGCGTCGCTGTTGCAGCCGAGTGCCATCGCGCAAGGTAAGAGTGACCAGATGAAAACGTAATGCGGGATTAATGGCATCTGGCGGTGCGGTGTAGTCAGGTTCTCGTCTCACTTTCGCTGCCAGTGGCATCACAGCATGATTAAGATCGCCTTCCGCAAAATCTTCCAGCCGCAGATCGTTATAAATCAGCATTGCGGCAATCACGTATTCCAGACTGAAACGCGCTTCAATCCCATTGGTGGGCGATGTGACGGAAGCGGCAATATCGCCCCCTGGCGGGAAAGCTACGCTGATATCGGTGATGTTATCCAGCAGCGCTTCCAGCGAATTGCCGTTGGCTAACCAGCCATCACGCAGAATGCGCGCGGCTTCCGCTGCGCTATGCGTTCCGGCGCAGGTCGGGAAGGGTTTGTACTCCAGACCCGGCGTCACGATGCGCCACGGCTTGCCCCAATGCGCGACCAATTTTTCAGGTTGAGCTGCGCCGTTGCTGCTGGCCGCAATGAAAGCCTCAACCACGCCATCCTGTTTGCCATCGAAACCGGCCAGCGTCAGCTGGGCTGCAGTAACCGCACGTTCCGCCGCTAAACCCGCGTGGAGCGGTTTGACAGCGGATCCGAACTGCGCACGCAGCCCGCTGGCCTGGGTGGTGGCGATACCGATTAGCGTGGAAGTTGCGCTAACCTCCAGTTTCAGTAAACGCGCCAGTGCTGCTGCTGCGGCAATGGTGCCCAGCGTCGCGGAATTGTGATGACCTAACGCATAATGCTGCTGGCTGGCGGCCAACCCAAGCCGTCCGGCCATTTCCACACCGATGGCGTAAGCATCAAGGAAATCATCAATCGCTGCCGCCTGTTGCTGCTGCCAGGCAAACAGCGCAGGCAAAATCACCACGCTGGGATGACCGCGAAAATCAGCGTGGAAATCATCGTAATCCAGCGCGTGAGCGGCATAACCAAGCAGCAACGCCTGAGAACGTGGGCCGCCGTCGCCATAAACGGTTCGTAGTGCCGGCAAGCCGCTATCCGGCACCTGGCCTTGCAGCACCGGCCAGCTGACAGCGAGAAAATCCTTTACCCCTTCGCGCGCGGCTTCACGTGCAGCGGCATCGGGTTGGCTATGGACGATAAGTTCAGCGAGGGCAGCGGTGATACTCATTGTGGCGCCACACTGTTCAGTGCCGCGACGGCGAGATTGGCCAGGTAACGTGAGGTCGGCAGCAGCACATCATCGTTAATACGAAATGCCGGATGATGCAGCGCATAAGGTTCACCGGTGCCAATCATCATAAAGGCACCTGGCAACTGTTGTTGATAGAAAGCAAAATCTTCACCAATCGGGCTGGCCTCTACCACGCGCGCTTCAAAGCCGCTGGCCGCTGCCTGTTGCAGCGCGAAATCGGCCCAGTGTGCATCATTCACCACCGACGGTGGACCTGCATGCCAGTTGAACTCAACGTTGGCAGCAAAGGCCGCGCCAATTCCCTGCACGATCTCGCGGAAGCGTTGCTCCAGTCGCTCGCGCGTCTCCTGTGAGAATGAACGCACCGTGCCTTCCAGCCACGCGCTGTCCGGGATGACGTTCCAGGTACTGCCGCTGTGAATCTGGGTGATCGATACCACTGCATTGTCGCCGGAAGGCGCATTACGGCTGATCAGCGTTTGCGCCGCAGAAACAATTTGCGCGGCGATCACAATCGGATCGTTGCCCTGATGCGGTTTCGCAGCGTGGCTACCGGTGCCGATGATCTTGATATCAAAGCGGTCGACGGCGGCGGTCAGTGGGCCGGCTTTGCTGCCAATCACGCCCGGTGGTAATGAAGGATCGTTATGAATGCCGAAAATAGTTATCGCATCCTGCAGTGCGCCGGTAGCAATCACATCCGGTGCGCCCTGGCCGGTCTCTTCGGCGGCCTGGAACAGAATACGTACGCGGCCCGATAAATTCGCTTCCTGCTGTTTCAGCAGAATCGCCGCGCCTAAGGCTGCGGAACTGTGGAAGTCGTGGCCGCACGCGTGCATCACCCCCGGACGTTCTGAACGGAACGTGACATCAGACTGCTCTTCAATAGGCAGTGCATCAATGTCGGAACGCAGCACGATCAATGGCCCAACAACAGGACCTATCTCAGCCACCAATCCGGTTTTCAGCGGAAGATCCAACACGCGAATCTGGTGCTGATCCAGTTGCTGGCGAATACGCGCGGTGGTTTCAAACTCTTCATTGGAGAGTTCTGGAAAACGGTGTAACTCATGGCGGAAGGCAATCAAATGTTGACCCAATGCGCTCTCATCAAAACTCATTATTTGCTTCCTTGTTGTTCGGCCTGACGTGTCATCCACGCATCATGCGCGCTGTCATCCAGCACTTTCTTCATATATTGGGTGATGTGGCCTTTGCCGAGATCGGTGGTATGCATCAACTGGAAGCCGCGTTTTTTATACATCTCGATCAGCCACGGATGGCTGGTGGCGGTGCCCAGTGATACCGCAGGTGCGCGCAGTTTGCCTAGCAGGATCTCGTGTTCCAGCCGGTCCTGTACCTGGCGGCCATACTGTTTGCCGGGATAATCGGGATGGGCACCGAACCAGCCAATATGCGGCAGACCAAACGGGCCTGGCAGCGGCCCCCACGGATAGCGCACGGTGACTGAGGAAACCATCACACCTTCCGCGTAGAGCGCATAAACGCCGTGGCTTTGCATGTGACGCAGCGTCTTTTCACGGTCTGCTGTGGCGGCATCAAATTTGATGCCCAGTGCCAGCGTCGGCGCATAGGCGGCGTGCATCAGCGCCTGATAGGTTTCAACCTCATCTTCTCTAACCTGACGAAATTCAAGTGACATAACTATCCCCGGAAAAACCGCCTGGAAGCGGTAAATTGAATGCAGATTGAGCAGCGCATAGCGGTTGAAAAAGCGCAATTTAAAGTGCTGATTCAAAATACCCAGCGTGCTAAGCAACTCAGAATATCAGTAATGCCTTGTGCTTCTATATGTGAAAAATGACTAAGCTAATGCGAATTTGTGAAAATGAAATGGCGGCTTTTCCATTGCTTATATCGCGATTTACCGTAGTATGCATAAATTACATAGCGCTATAACTATTTCGCATTAACCCCATGAAATAAAATAACTTTTCTCGTTATAGCCTTATTCTTAATCAGGGTGACGACGTGTTAGCGATCAAATCTCCGCGTGCTTATGCACATGAAGCTGGCCTGCGTAAGCGTGCTGGTGAATTTATCAAACCTTATGCCACACATATCCGCATTTTCACTTCTCCCCATGCCTGGCAAGCGGTTAACCCGGAATTAAGCCAGAGTTTAGAAACCAACGGTATCCGCTGGGAGTTGGAGTATCTGCACGGTGAATGCACCGATGCCGTGATCGAAGCGCTCAAAACCAACGTTGAGCAACAGCAAGCAGAACTGCTGTTTGCCGTGGGCGGTGGGCGCGTACTGGATGCCGCTAAAGCGGTGGGTAGCCAGTTACCGGATCTGAAGGTGATTAACTTCGCTACTTTGGCGGCGACCTGCGCTGCATGGTCACCGGTTGCCATCATTTATAACGAGCAGGGCGGCCACGTGCGCAGCCAGCCGCTGGGGAAAATGCCGGAGCTGGTGCTGGTGGACAGTGAAGTGATCGCCTGCAGCGATGTGCGCTATCTCAAAGCGGGTATTGTCGATGCGCTGGCGAAGTACTACGAATTTGCCCCTTACCTGCGCAGTAACCCGCACGATCTGGCGCTCGATCTCAAAGTAATGACGGCGCAACGAGCGCTGGATGTTTATCGCCAACTGGGTGAAGCCGCCGTCAGCGCCAATGAAAAACAGCAAGTCACGCCGGAGTTGGTGAAGGTGATTGATGCCAACATCGTACTGGCAGGCCTGGCCAACAGCGTGCGCGATCAACTTACCACCCCCGGCTTTGCTCATGCGATTCATAACCGTCTCACTCACCAGCCCGAGCTGCATCATTGGCTGCACGGCGAGAAGGTTGGCTACAGCCTGCTGGTGCAATCGCTGATTGAAAACGATGGCGTGCCGGATGCGGAACTGCTGGCGTTGCTGCGTCAGTATGCGATGCCACTGACGCTGGCGCCGTTGACTGGCGACCGCGCGGCGGCGATACGCACGATTGCGGAACAAATTAAATTCCCGGCGGCCAGCGCTGAACGTCTGCCGTTCCGCATTCATGCGGATGCGTTAGAACAGGCGCTGCTGGCAACCGAAAACCGTTTCTAACTTTTACTCTTTTATCGACCAGGACAACTTCATGGCTACTGCACAACCACAACGCATCCGCTTGGGCCTCTTCGTACAACCCGTAGGGCAGCACGTCAGCGGCTGGCGTCTCACGGAAAAACTCGGCGATCCCACTGACATTGACTGGCTGATCACCATCGCACAAAAAGCCGAAGCGGGTAAATTCGATCTGTTCTTTGTCGGTGATGCGCTGGCGACCAGCATGTACCGTCTGCCATCGACCATGGCGCGCCTTGAGCCGCTAACCATGTTGTCGGCGCTGGCGGTGAACACCAAACGTATTGGCCTGGCAGCGACGGCATCCACCACTTTTAGCGATCCATTCACCATGGCTCGCAGCTTCTCGTCCCTGGATCACATCAGCCGTGGTCGCGCAGCGTGGAACGTGGTGACGTCGTTCTCCACCGACGTGGCGCGTAACTTTAGCCGCAGCGATATGCCAAACCACGCCGAGCGCTATGCACGTGCACGTGAGTTCCTCGAAGTGACCAACAAGCTGTGGGAAGGTTGGGAAGCGGGGGCGGTACAACCGAACAAAGAGACCGGTGAATACTTCGTTAATGACAAAATTAAGTCGATTGATCATGACGGCGAGCACTTCCAGGTACAGGGTCCGCTGAACATCACGCGTTCTCCGCAGGGACGTCCGGTGATCATCGAAGCCGGTTCATCTGCAGACGGTCAAAAACTGGCGGCCGAAACCGCCGAAGTGATCTTCACCGCTGCCGCCAGTCTGGAAGAGGCGCAAACCTTCTACCGCTCGCAGAAAGATCAGGTGATTGCCGCCGGGCGTAATCCGGATCATGTGGTGATCATGCCGGGCGTGATGCCGATTGTCGGACGTACCCGTGAAGAAGCCAAAGCTCTGTGGAAAGAGCTGAACACGCTAGTGGATATCGAAAACGGTCTGCGTCAGCTGTCGCTGCGTTTCAGCATGGAACTGAGCCAGTATCTGCTGGATGGTCCGGTTTCTGAAGTGCCGCTCGGCGTAGGTAACCAGAGCCGCGCCAAATTAATGACGGATATGGCGAAGCGCGAAAACCTGACCTTGCGTGAGCTGGCCGCCGTGGCTGCGGGATCGCGTGGTCACCGCGTGATTGTCGGCACTGCAGAAGATATCGCCGATGACTTTGAGCTGTGGCTGAAAGAGGGTGGCGCCGATGGCTTCAACATCATGCCTGCCATCATGTCAGAGCAACTGGATCTGTTCGTCGAGCTGGTGATCCCGGAACTTCGTCGCCGTGGTCTGTTCCGCGACGATTACGAATTCGCCACGCTGCGCGAGAACCTCGGTTTGCCCGCGCTGTAAACCATTTAGGAGCTGAACATGGTCACCTTATCAAAGCGTGTGCAGTCTGTGTCGCTCTCTGCCAATGCCGCGGCGCGTCAGTTGACGCGCCAGCTGAAAGAGCAGGGCGTGGATATTCTGGATCTCACCACCGGTGAGCCGGATTTTGATACGCCACAGCACATCCGTGATGCTGCCGTTGAAGCCATGAATAATGGTGAGACGCGCTATACGCCGACCAATGGCACCACGCCGCTGCGTAAAGCGGTGCAGGCCAAACTGGCACGAGAAAATCAGCTGGATTATGCGTTGGGGCAGATTTGTATCGCCAACGGGGCGAAGCAGATCATCTTCAACGCCTTCGCCGCCACCTTGAATGACGGCGATGAGGTGATTGTGCCGGTGCCATACTGGCCGACGTTCCCGGATAGCGTGCGTTTTAACGGCGGCGACGCGGTGCTGCTGGAGTGCCCGCTGGAGCAAGAGTACAAGCTGCAGCCGCTGCAGCTGGCGCAAGCGATCACCGACAAAACCCGCTGGCTGGTGCTGAATAATCCCGGCAATCCATCCGGTGCGGTGTATAACGCCGCAGAATTAATCGCACTGGCGGCGGTACTGCGTGACCATCCCAACGTATGGATCATGCTGGATGAACTGTATGAGCACATTCTGTTTGATGGACGTGAACACGTTAGCCTGTTGCAGGTAGCGCCAGATTTAGCCGAGCGCATTCTGCTGGTGGGCGGCGTGTCGAAAACTTACGCCATGACCGGCTGGCGCATCGGCTTTGGAGCCGGTCCGCAAGCGCTGATTGATGCCATGGTGGTGGTGCAGTCGCAGAACAGTTCTGGTGCCTGCGCCATCAGTCAGGCGGCAGCGGTAGCGGCGCTGAACGGCGGCCTGGATTTCCTGCCACCGCAACGTGCGGCCTATCAGGCGCGTCGCGATGCGATTATGGCGCAGCTAAGCCCGGTTGAAGGCATTGAGGTGCTGAATCCCGAAGGAGCGTTCTTTATCTTCTGTCGCTGTGCTGGCCTGTTGGGCAAATCGCGTGCTGATGGACGTACGCTGGAAAGCGAACAGGATGTGCTGAATTATCTGCTGGAGAGCGGCGTATCTGGCGTAGCGGGCAGTGCGTATGGCTTGTCACCGTATTTCCGTTTGTCGATTGCCACGGATATTGAAAGCGTGCGCGAAGCCGGAAAACGCATTGCGGCAGCCTGTGCAGTGTTGAAATAGGGATTTAATCGGTCGCCAGGAATGGCGACCCTACAATATCCATGCGGATCGTTTAAATCAGAAACTCATCCATCGAACCGCCCGCATCTAATACGGATTTGATCGGTGAAGGTGTACGACCCTGACCAGTCCAGAATTTTTCCTGACCGTTTTCGTCGGTGAACTTATATTTCGCCGGACGTGGAGCGCGTTTCGCTTTCGGTTTGGTTTCGCTCTGGTTTAATTTCGTTAATTCACTAATATCGATGCCATCATTCAGCAGCATCTCTTTATACAGCGCCAGTTTTTCTTCTTTTTCGCGCTGAGCGGCATTATTCGCTTCCGCTTCTTCACGGCGTTCTGCAACCACCACGGCGAACTTTTCCAGCATTTCGTCTAATACCGCAATCTCAACATCACGCGCATGGGCACGCAGCGTACGAAGATTGTTCAATGCTTTGAGTGCATCGCTCATGAATAAACCCTTATAACTTATATAACGAAGATGAAAGGGGGGCATTCTACGTTAATTTTAATCAAATGAAAATATTACCCATAATGCAGAATTGTCCGGAAAATAAGCTTTCAGCAGAGTGGTGTCAATATCGAACAATAAGACATAAAGCAGATATTTCACTCAAGCCAGTCGAGGGTGTAGCCGCGGAAAATAGCGGCTACAAGGAGATAAATATATTCTATAGACTGCGATAAAACGGGAAGCAACCGGTGATCAGTGCGACCACTAATAATACAATTGAGGTGATAAACGACCAACGCAGCGTGAACCGTTGTGTCTGTGCATAATCCAGTTTCAGCATGCCGACCAATAAATAGGTCGAGGCAACCAGTGGGCTGAGAATATGAACCGGCTGACCAACTAATGCCGCGCGTGCCATTTCAATCGGTTCGATACCGTAGTGTCCGGCAGCCTGCACCAGCACCGGCAGCATGCCGAAATAGAACACATCGTTCGATACCATCCAGGTGACGGGAATACTGATCAAGGCAGTAATCACCGCCAGATAAGGGCCGAGTGCAGCGGGAATAGTGTGCACAATCGCCTGTGCCAGGGCGTTCGCCATACCGGTTTCAGCAAAAATGCCGGTAAACACCGCCGCAGCGAAAATCAATCCGGCTACGGCAAGGATGGCGGGCGCATGGCGGCCGATCTGCTCCTGCTGTTGGCTCAGTTGCGGATAATTGACAACGAACATGATGGCGGTGGCCAGCATAAACAGATACGCCATGGGCATCACATCCAGAACCAGGAAGGTCATCAATGCAATGGTCAGCGCCCAGTTAAACCAGAAACGCCAGGCCACGCAGTGTTTCTCTTCAAACTGCAGCACGGCAGGTTCCACCGGGACATGCGGCTGGAAACCCAGACGTTTGCGTTCACTTCTGCCGAGCATCACCGCCAGGATAAAAGTCCATGCCACGCAGGACAGCAGCGGAATCAGCAGCGGGACAAACAGAGCAGAGACGTCAGCCTGAACGGCGGCGGCCGCACGCGCCGTGGGTCCACCCCACGGAAACATATTGCCCAGCCCGGTGCACTGTAATAGCAGAGCGGCAACGCTGAGCTTTGATAATCCGATGCGTTCATTTATCGGCATAAACGCGGAAAGCACGATCATATATACGGTCGCGCCATCACCATCCAGGGCAACAATAAAGCCAAGCAGTGCGGTGCCGACAAATATTTTCACCGGATCGCCATCGACTGCAGAAACGATTCTTTTAATAATCGGATCAAACATCCCAGCATCCGTTACGCTCATAAAATAGAGCATCGCGAATATCAACATGACGCCAGTGGGCGCAACGGTACGCAATCCTTTGATCACCATGGCACCCATATCCGCGCCATGGCCAGATAACAATGCGAATAGCGTGGGGATAAGGATTAATGCAGTCAGAGCGGAAAGCTTTTTGCTCATTAATAAGCCAATAAAGCAGATTATCATAATCAGACTGATGATCAGCAGCATGACGAGGGTTCCTGTCCAGAGGGATAGAGCACGTTTGTGGGTAGCAAACGCAATGTGTTCGGAATAAATAAAAAACAGCGAATGATTATTTATTGTTCAAATTAACCTTCTGCAACCTCGTCTATCTGGCAATATTATCCAGCGTTTTTTTCGGCAGGCACAAGGTTAGGTATACGCGAAAGTTGTGCGTAACCTCTTAGTTTTAATAAATTTAAAATAGCGAACGGTGATGATTTATCTGGGTGTTATTTCCTCCTGTTTATCAATAAAGAGATCGTTGAATAAGCGCGGCGTGACTACCGCGCTAAATAGCTTTAATCGGCACGTTATGGCTTATTGATGATCCCGCGGCGAAGGCTTAATCGGTAACGGCAGACGGTACAGCTTCACCGGATATTCCACGGTTGACGGTTTGCCGCCGGTGGTCGCAGGCGTGCGATTGATCTGTCCGGACGGCATCCACAGTGCGCCGTCAGATACCCACATCGCGTCAATCCATACCAGGCGGGGATCCTGCACCACGGTAGTGACTTTGCCATCGGGCGCAATACGTTTAATGCTGCGGGTATTGATATCCGACGCATAGATATTGCCTTCGGCATCAATGGCCGTTCCGCCGGTGCTCCAGGTTTCGCGTACTTTCTCCGCATGCTTCGCCACTTCTGCAGCCGATAGGGCACTGTCGTTCAGATAACGGGTTTCAATGCGAGCCAGCGGCCCCGGGATCGCCTGGTAATAGAGCCATTTGCCATCCGGCGAAACTTCCAGCTGATCGAGACCCACGCGTTTTTCACGGCCATCGCGCAGAATCAACTTCTTGCCATCTGCATAAATCGGCTGATGATCAATCGAGAGAGGGTGATTATCCAGCACCCGCCAGCTTTTGCCACTTTTCAGGTTCAGCACCACTAATCCCACCGCACCCGGATCGGTGATATAGGCAAAATCGCCATTAAATCGCACATCATCCAGATAGCTGGTGGGTTGCAGCGTTGGAGCCTTGAACACATAGCTATTGACCACTTTGCCAGTGGCCAGATTGATGTGGACTAGTTTGGCGC
>NZ_DAMDQC010000107.1:0-14496 GCF_032082325.1 Pantoea sp. CTOTU50773
CTTCGTCTTTTAAGCGTGCATCCAGCAACCCCACGCGGAACTGGGTGGTCACGTAATCCGCATCCTTTAACGCTTCCTTGCGATCGAGAGAAAGATGCACCTGCCAGTCGAGTTTGGCAGCCGCGATCATGCGCTTTGCCATACTGCCGACGATTTCCATCTTCTCTGCGCCGTCCTCAATATCGACCAGCCACAACTCGGCAATCGGCAACTGCTCCTGACGCAGGATAAGCCCTTCAATCAACTCTGGCGTATAGCTGGAACCCCCACCGATAGTGACAATTTTGATCTTATTTGGCATAGGATATAACTCCGTTTGGTTGCAATCAGGTGAGTAAAAAGCGCCGTTGCAGGCAGCATTGCGCCTCACCGCATGGATGATATTTTTCCTGGCTCAGGTTTATGTTATTTATTCAGCCTGCCTGCGCAGGCTGGAAAGGATATTCACTGCCGAAGAGATGACAACTCTGATTTACCCGGGCTTCCTGCCCGGGCAATCCGAATTAAAGCGCTTCACCTTGTGAGGCGATGACCTTTTTATACCAGGCAAAACTCTTTTTCTTCGAGCGCGAAAAATCGCCGGTTTGATCGTCATTACGGTTTACGTAGATAAAGCCGTAGCGTTTGCTGTATTGGCCGGTGCCAAAAGAGACACAGTCGAGACAGCCCCAGGGCGTGAAGCCCATTAAATCCACGCCATCTTCCAGTACCGCTTTTTTCATTTGCTCGATGTGTTCACGCAGGTAGGCAATACGATAGTCATCATTGACCTCGCCGTTGGCCTCACGTTGATCGACAGCGCCAAAACCGTTTTCCACAATAAACAGCGGCTTCTGATAACGCTCATACAGCGCATTTAGTGTGTAGCGCAGGCCAACGGGATCAATCTGCCATCCCCAATCTGACGCCTGCACATGCGGATTTTTTCGGCTGCCGGGGAATGCTTCGAGTGCGCTGTCCATGCGGGTCGCGCTGGCATACTCCACGGCGTTACTCATGTAATAGCTAAAGCCGAGATAGTCGGTGCAGCCTTCTCGCAGCGTTTGTGCATCTTCCGGCGCCATCTCAATGTGGAATCCGCGCAGTTCCCACTCTTTCAAAATGTAGGAAGGATAGGCACCACGCATATGCACATCGCCAAACAGATAACGTTCCTGCATCGACTTTTGCGCATACATTACGTCATCAGGATGGCATGACCACGGATACAGCGGCACCATCGCCAGCATGCAACCGATCTTGAATTCAGGATTGATTTGATGCCCCAGCTTCACCACTTTGGCACTGGCCACAAACTGATGATGCAGTACCTGATACATCACCTCTTCCGGATTTTCATGATCGGTGAAAATCACGCCTGAGTTGCTGTAGCCGAACAGCGGTCGGCGCCAGTTACGCTGGTTGTTGATCTCGTTAAAGGTCATCCAGTATTTCACTTTGCCTTTGTAGCGCTTCATCACCACTTCGCTATAGCGCACAAAGAGATTGATCAATTCACGATTCAGCCAGCCGCCATACTGCTGCACCAGATGCAATGGCATCTCGAAGTGCGACAGCGTAATCACCGGTTCGATGCCATATTTGAGCAGCTCATCAAACATGTCGTCGTAGAACTGCAGGCCCGCTTCGTTAGGTTGTTGCTCATCGCCTTTCGGGAAGATGCGTGTCCAGGCAATCGAGGTACGGAAACACTTAAAACCCATCTCGGCAAACAACGCGATATCGTCTTTGTAGTGATGATAAAAATCGGTGGCCTGATGATTGGGGTAGTGTTTCCCCTCGACAATGCCATCGGTAATTTCACGTTCAACGCCATGCGCTCCGCCCGTCAACACATCGACGATGCTCGGCCCTTTACCGCCTTCGTTCCATCCACCTTCAACCTGATGCGCGGCAACGGCGCCGCCCCATAAAAAATCAGCCGGTAACTGAGACATAATCCATCCTTTCATGTGATTAACTGCGTCTTACTGCAAGTGGGTTTTTGATAACTCCTGCACCTGACGATGCAGATAGATCAGCTCTTCAACTAAATCGCGACACAACATAGCGTTCATCAGATGATCCTGCGCATGCACCATAATCAGGTTGACCGGAATTTTGCCGCAGCCTTCATCCGCACCGATTAACGCGGTTTGAATTTTGTGGGCTTCGCGCGCTGCATCTCGTGCACTTGCCAGCAACGCATCGGCTTCCTGCCAGTTGTGTTTTCGGGCCGCTTGCAGTGCCTGCATCGATGATGAACGGGCTTCCCCTGCATGAATGATCAGCTCCATCACCGTGCTTTCCATTTCCTGCATCTCTTGCATTACTTCATCTCCTCAGCCAGTTGTTCCTGCGCCATCTCTTCTTCCTGCGCAAGCAGTTGGCGTTCATACATTTTGAAGAACGGGTAATAAATCAGCGTGGATAAACAAATCAGGAACGCGACTAACACCACTGCGCGCCAGTCCCAGCCGGTTGACCAGGCGGCACCAATCGGTCCCGGCGTGGTCCAGGGTGCCAGCGAAATGACGTGGTTGATCAGGTTGGTACGGGTAGCGGTCCAGGCGATAACCGCGTTGATCAACGGCGTGGTGATAAAGGGAATAAACAGCAGCGGATTCATCACCACCGGTGAACCGAAAATAATCGGCTCATTGATGTTAAACATACCGGGTACAAAGCCGAGGCGGCCGATGGCGCGCAGATGCGCGGAGCGGCTGCGCAGATAGAGAATCACCAGGCCCATGGTGGCACCCGATCCGCCTACGGTGATGAAGAACTGCCAGAATGGCTCGATAAAGATTTTAGGGATCTCTTGCCCGGCATTTAACGCTTCCTGGTTCAGCCCCAGATTACTCAGCCAGAATGCCTGCAGGATGCCGCCGACAATCGCCGCACCGTGAATGCCGGCAAACCACAGCAAATGACATAGCAAGACGGCGATGAGCACCGCAGGCAGTGAATCGGCTGCTGAGATAATTGGCGCAAACACTGACATGATGGCCTGAGGAATCAACAGACCAAAGTGGCTCTCCATAAACAGGTTCAGCGGGTAGAGCGTCAGGAAAATCACCATGATGGGGATCAGCAGGTCAAAGGACTGACGAATTTTCGGCGGCACCTGTTCCGGCAGTTTGAAACCAATGTTGTACTTCACCAGCCAGTGCATCACTTCCGTGCAGTACAGGCTGATCAGGATGGCGGTGAATATTCCTTCCCCACCCAGCGAAGCGACGGACAATGCGCCGTTCTTTTCCGGTGCAGCCACCACCAAAAAAGTCATCAGCGACAGCAGCGCCGCCATCAGGCCATTCAGTTTGTAGCTTTGCGCCAGGTTATAGGCAATCGCGCCGGTGATGAACACCGCCATGATGCCCATCGTCATGTTGTAGGGCATCATCAGCTGGTCGTTGTACTGCTTCACCATGCCCAGCCACCACTGGGCGAAGCCCCATTGGCTGTCCTGACTGAAAGGAGGATGTGAGAACAGCAGCATGAATGAGCCGACAATCAGGAACGGCATTGAGGCAATAAATCCGTCCTTGATCGCCACCACATGCCGTTGCGATGAGAGTCGCGCAGCAATCGGACTGATGCGGTTTTCAATCACACCAAATAAGGAGTCAGCCAGTGTACTCATCATGCCCCCTTATTAGCATCAATCAGGGCGAGCGCCGACTTCAGGATCTTTTCGCCATTTAACATGCCGTAATCCATGGTATTAATGACGGTGACCGGTTTGTGATACTCCTGCGCCTGACGTTCGAAATCTGCCAGCTTATATTTGATCTGTGGGCCTAGCAGACAACAGTCATAATCGGCGATTTTTTCACTGAACTCTTCCATGCCAACGGCATCAATTTTGGCTTCTAAACCCAGCTGCGTAGCGGCTTTCTGCATTCTTTGTACGACCATGCTGGTTGACATACCTGCGGAACAACACAATAGAATTTTCACCATGACACCCTCCGTTTTTTTTTAAATAATTACGCGCCGAGAATCGTTTCTGCAACCGGTTACAGATTCAATTTGTTCTTTTTGTGATCCATAACTCAAACCGTTAAACCTTATTTAAAGAGTGAAAATATGATTAATCTGAGACCGGTTTCATATTATTTTTATGTTAGCCTTTTAAATATGTGATGAAATCGGATGATAATGAGAAAAAACGTTATCGGTTAGAAGAGCCTCACTCTGCGGTTTTCAGATTGAGCTTTTGCGCTACAATGCGCGAGAACGCTGAGAAGGAAGATAAATGACGACAATGCTTGATGTCGCAAAACGCGCAGGTGTGTCAAAAGCCACGGTGTCACGGGTGCTGGCTGGCCATGCTTATGTGTCTAAAACGGTGCGGGATCGGGTGATGCTGGCCATAGATGAGATGGATTACCGTCCTAATCTGCTGGCACGAAGTCTTGCGACCAACCGTTCGCACAGTATTGGTCTGATGGTGCCCAACACGCTTTACAATGGTCCCTTTTTTACCGAGCTGTTATTCCAGGCCGCGACCATGACGGAAAAACTCGGTTCACAACTGGTGCTGGGCGATGGTAAACACAATGCGCAGCAAGAGCGCGAGGCCATAAACTTTTTAATCGATAGCTATTGCGATGCCGTGATCATCTATCCGCGCTATTTAAGCGTGGAAGATATTGATGCACTTATTCCTGGAATGAGTAAGCCGTTAATCGTGTTAAACCGCCGTTTGAAGCAGCATCCGCAATATTCGGTGTGTGCTGACCACGAAAATGACACCCTCAACGCGGTGAATCATTTAATTGCTCAGGGCCACCGCGAGATCGCTTTCATCAAAGGGATGGGTAGCTCTCACACCGGATTAAGTCGTCTGAAAGGCTATATTTCATCGTTGATGGACAATGGCATTGAATACGACGAAAACCTGATGCTGGACGGCTGCTGGACCAGCGCCAGTGGGCAACTGGCGGTTGAAGCACTGTTACGTCGTAAAGTCAGATTTTCCGCGATTGTCGCCAGCAATGATGATATGGCAATTGGCGCCGCCTGCGCCTTGCACAACGCGGGTTTGCGCATCCCGCATGACGTCTCCTTGCTGGGCTTTGATGATATCCCGGTTGCGCCCTATCTCCTGCCGGCGTTAACCACGGTGCATGTTCCGGTTGCTGAGATGGTGTCGAGCGCATTAACGCAACTGTCTAAAATGCTGGATGGCGAAAGCGTGACGGCGCAGCCACTGATGCCGGGCCGACTGGTGCTGCGTAATTCGATCACCCAGGGACCGTATTACCAGCAAAAATAACGGCGCCGTGCGATAATCTGGCTTATTTTGCCACGATGAGCATTTTACGCCATGAAGCACTTTCTCGTTATCGTCCCCGATGGCGGCATGTTATTTGAAGCCGCCGGTATTGCCGACATCCTGATGCACGCCAACCTGCACCTGCCCGTTGGCGTTGATCAGCCACGTTATCGCGTCAGTATCGCCACCACGCAGCCGCATCAGGTGATCCATGGTCAGTCGGGCCTCAACCTGCTGGCTGACCTGAAGCTGGCCGAATTAGATCCCCGCGCCGCCTGGGACACCATCATGATTACCGGACGCGGTGACAGCGTTGAAGAGGGCAATATGGTGGTGGATTTCATCAGGCTGGCGGCTCCGCAGGCTCGGCGTGTGGTGTCAATTTGTGGTGGCGCGATGCTGCTCGCTGAAGCCGGTTTGCTGGATGGACGCCGCGCCACGTCACACTGGCGCCTGCTGGAAACCCTGAAAACCCGCTTCCCCCGTGTTCAGGTGGAAGGGGGTCCGCTTTATATTCAGGATGGTCCTATCTGGACGTCCGGCGGCGTCAGCTCCGGCTTTGATCTCACGCTGGCGCTGGTTGAAGAGGATTTTGGCTTCAGCGTGGCACGCGATATCGCTCAGGATATGGTGATGTATTTGCGTCGCCCCGGCGGACAGATGCAGTTCAGCCGCTACCAGTTACAGCAAACCAGCACCGGCCCGATCCACGATCTGCAAAGCTGGATACGCGCTAACCTGGCGAAAGATCTGTCGGTTGAGAAATTGGCCGAACGTGTCGCCATGAGTCCACGCAATTTCACCCGCGTATTCACCCGTGAAACCGGTGCGTCACCGGCGCGCTATGTCGCAGAAGTGCGATTGGCCGCCGCACGAGAACTGTTGGAACAGAGCCGCGCGACGCTGGAACGCATCGCCCTTGACACCGGATTTGGCAGCAGCATCAATTTGCGCCGCAGTTTTGAGCGCCAGCTGCATCTCACTCCGGGTGAATATCGCCAACGCTTTCACTGCCGCAAAATGGCGTAAAGTGATCCTTTTTTGTCGTTTACGCCAATCACACATCGTCCTACATTGACTGCAACCACTTCGGATAGGGAGTCAATGATGATTAAGATTGGCATTAACGGCTTTGGCCGTATCGGACGTAACGTGTTCCGCGCCGCACTCGGCAGCAACGATATAGAGATTGTGGCGATTAACGATCTCACCGACAGCAAAACGCTGGCGCATCTGCTTAAACACGACTCATTGTTAGGCAGACTTCCTGCAGAAGTTGAGGCCGGTGAAGGTGAGCTGCGCATCGATGGTAAGCCGGTGCGGGTGTTCAGCGAACGCGACCCGGCCAATATCCGCTGGCGTGACGTGGGTGTTGATATTGTGATTGAAGCCACCGGCTTCTTCACCGAGCGCGAGAAAGCGGCAGTGCATATCACGCACGGCGGCGCAAAAAGAGTGATTATCTCCGCTCCTGGTAAAAACGATGATTTGACGATTGTGCTGGGCGTGAACGATCAGCGCTACGATCACCAGCAGCATTTCGTGGTGAGTAACGGCAGTTGCACGACCAACGGCCTCGCGCCAGCCGCGCAAGTATTGCATCAGGCATTTGGTATTGAGCATGGTCTGATGAATACCACTCATGCTTATACCAATAGCCAGGTGCTGCACGATCAGCCGGAGAAAGATCTGCGCGGCGCGCGCGCGGCGGCGCTGTCAATCGTGCCTTACTCCAGCGGTGCGGCTAAAGCGCTGGGCCGTGTCATCCCGGAACTGGATGGCCGTCTGACGGGGTATTCACTGCGCGTGCCGGTGCCAGTGGTGTCGATTGTGGATCTCACCGTGAGGCTGAAGCGTGATGTGACGGCAGAAGAAGTGAACAATGCATTTAAGGCCGCCGCCGCTGAAGGTCCATTAAAAGGCATTCTGGGATACAGCGATGAGCCACTGGTCTCCAGCGATTATCAGGGCGATCCACGTTCATCGATCATTGATGGGCTCTCTACCCTGGTGATTGGCGGCAACCTGGTGAAAATCCTCGCCTGGTACGATAACGAGTGGGGATTCTCAAATCGTCTGGTGGATTTAGCGCGCTTAATGGCGCAGCGCGGATTGTGATTCGCACCAATCTGCAGCCAGAGAATCCCCGCTGTTGCGGGGATTCTCGTTGCTGCCGGGCGTGGTTACTTAATGCCCATTGCATCCTTCAGCGTAAAGAACAAGTCCGTCTGATCGGTCAGGCCCACCACGTTAGCCGCATAAGGACCATAGGCCGCGATGCGCAACTGTGTGCCGGTATGTCCCTGAGAATCCTCTTCAGAGTTACCGTAGCTGATGGTCATGACCGCACCATCTTTGGTGTTCACCGCCTGCGTCAGGCCTGGGGCTTTGCTGCCATTTTCAATAATCTGGCTGCTATGCGCATGGTCTGCCGTCACTACCACCAGCGTGTCACCGTGTTCACGTGCAAAAGCCAGCGCCTGCTGCACGGCCTCATCCAGATCCACCGTTTCGCCAATCTGGCCGCACGGGTTCGCCGCGTGATCCTGTTTATCTATTGAAGCCCCTTCCACCTGCAGGAAGAAGCCATTCTCATTGGTGCTCAGCAGATCAATCGCCTTTTTGGTCATCTGCGCCAATGTTGGTGTTGATGCCGGGCGATCTTTATTGACTTCACAGGTCACCACCGGTTTATCGATATTGCCGTGATAGCTGGCTTTCGGTCCCTGCCAGCGCACCGGCATATTGCCGTCGGAGAACAGCCCGAGCACCGGTTTAGTTTGGTCGGCCTGTTGGATGGCATTCATGCCATCCAGGTTATCGACCAGCTGGAAGCCCAGTGCCTGAGCCTGCTCGCGCAGGGTTTTGCCCTGGTACTCACCCGCTTTGGCGCTTTCAGAGAACGATTTCGCCCCGCCGCCGAGGGTGACATCTGGACGGGTCTTCAGCATCTGCTCGCTAATAGACCCTTTACCGCCCTGCTCCAGCGCATTGGTGGGACACAGCTCGCTGGTTTTCTCCGGGCCATAACATTTACGCGACGTGACATGCGCCATTAAAGCGGCGGGCGTGGCATCCTGCAATTCTGCAGTCGAGACGTTACCGGTGGCTTTCCCAGCGGCTTTCGCCAACTCCAGAATGGTGACCTGATCCTTGCCATTAACGTCTACGCCGATGGCGCCGTTATAAGATTTGGTGCCCGTCGCCCAGGCGGTCGCGGAGGCAGCCGAATCGGTCACGTAATTCGGTTTGTGAGTTTTCTTGTCTAACGAGTAGTGGGTGTACTGACCGGTTAACGGCAGCGCATCAATGCCTGGGAAGAAACCACCCGCGCCCATCGCCTGATTTCGTGCGGCGGTGATTTCCGAGTCACCCATGCCATCGCCGATCAATAAGATGACGTTTTTGGCCGTGGTATTAACGAGTGAGGCTTTCAGCGCTTCCGTCTGGTCGCTGCTGAGGCGGCGCGCGCCACCGTGTTCGGTGATATCACCGGTGGCGGCGCGGCTATACGTTGTTGTGTCTGCCACTGCTGACGTCGCGATGAGTGAAGCCAGCAGAGAAACCGTGAAAAGAGGTATGAGTTTCATTTATAAGCATCCTTATCAGTAAATATAACCAAATGTTTCCGCAGACAAGTCTGCGACAGTCTGGTGACACTTTTGTGGCAGAGAAGGAATAATTTGATGACAGAACACGCTGTTCGGCGAGAGATGCAGCAAGCTGCACAGAGCTTAAGCGGATAGAACAAAAGGAGAAAATAGGGCTTGACCGTATTCAGGTAACTCCCTATAGTAGCGCCCCGTTGACCCAGTGCGGTTGGCAGAAAAAATGTGGTGAGATGTCCGAGTGGCTGAAGGAGCACGCCTGGAAAGTGTGTATACGGCAACGTATCGGGGGTTCGAATCCCCCTCTCACCGCCATCATTTTGAAGAAGAGCCTGAACGAAAGTTCAGGCTTTTTTTTGTCTTCAATTCAGCCACATCGTTAATTTATCTGGCCATCTTCCATTACCATCGCTAAAAACTTGTCTCTTAGCGGGTCCTTAATATGATCATTCCAAGCCAAACCGGTGTGCCATTGGGTATGCTCGCCTTCCAGAAGCAATAGTGTGACGCCTACAGGCAGGATGTGTTTCACACTCGCCGGCAGTAACGCCACACCATCACCAGCGGCCACCAGCGCCAGTAACGTCTGAATATCATCAGCAGCCGACACCGTGCGCGGCGTGAGGTTTCTTGCGGTCAGGAATTGATCGGCCTGCGTAGTGAGCCCTTCGCCCCGCTGAGGTGCCAACTGTAAGAGTTGATGATTTTCAATAACCTGTGTTGTTTCTAAGTGACTCGATAATTGATCAGCGGCTACCGCCAGCACTAATTGTTCCGTATCCAGACTGTGACTTTGCAGTGGTTCAGGCACGGGTAAGCGCACAAATCCCACCTGCAGTCGTCCTTCAGCAAGCCATTGGGTCTGAACCGCCGAAGGCATATCGTTGAGCGAGACCTGTACGCCGGGATAACGAACGCGAAAGGCAGCGACACGTTTGGCAGCAAAAAGATAAGAAGAGATGCCAAAACCCAGAGTGAGTTTTCCTGAATCCCCTCTTTGGATCGCCGTCACGTCAGCGAAAAAATCCGCATAGCGCTCCACTGCCTCGCTGGCAGCCGCTAACAATTGATCTCCCGCCACCGTTAACCGCGCACCATGCCGTCCGCGATGAAATAACGTCACACCAGAAAGGTGCTCCAGTGTCTGGATCTGTTTCGAGAGTGCGGGCTGGGTGATGCAGAGCTTATTGGCCGCCGAGTGGTAGGTGCCTTCTTGCGCCAGCGTCACAAAGGCGCGTAACAGTTTAATATCCATTCCAATCGGTTATCAAAGTGGGAGAAGTTGTGATTATACACGGTGGTTTTCCCTCTGGTGAAATAGCGACCTGGTTCCTTTTGGAGAATCACCATGGAACATTCACTTCGCGTTGCCACCGTGCAGTTTTGCCATAGCGCCAGCGACAAAGCTTACAATCTTTCCGTGATGGAGCGCTTTATCGCGCAGGCCGCACAAGAAGAAGTCAAAATATTAGCCTTTCCTGAAATGTGCATCACGGGTTACTGGCATGTGCCGGATCTGCCCATTACAGAGGTCGAAGCCCTGGCCGAGCGCACGGAAAACAGCCCGTCACTGGCGCGTATCGCGAGCCTGGCGGAAAAGCATCAGATGGCGATCGGCGCCGGCTACATCGAAAAGCATGATAATGGACTGCTCTACAATGCCTATGCGGTCTGCATGCCGGATGGCCAACGCCATGTACATCGTAAGATCCATGCTTTCGAACATGCGGGCATCGCCCAGGGAAATGAATTCACCGTGTTTGACACGCCATGGGGGGTGAAAGTCGGGATTCTGATTTGCTGGGACAATAATTTAACCGATAACGTCCGCATCACCGCGCTCATGGGAGCCGATATTCTGATTGCCCCGCATCAAACAGGTGGCACCCATTCACGCAGTCCCTTTGGTATGAAACCCTTTCCGGTGAGTCTGTGGGAAAACCGAGAAAGCGATCCCAGCGCACTGGAAATCGCTCTGGCTAGCGACAGCGGTCGAGGCTGGTTGATGCGCTGGCTGCCTTCGCGTGCGCACGATAACGGTCTTTTCGTCCTGTTCAGTAATGGCGTCGGACTGGATAACGGCGAGATCCGTACCGGCAATGCGATGGTGATTGACCCCTATGGCCGCATCGTTAACGAAACCACTTCCTTCAGGGATACGCTGGTGAGTGCCGACCTGGATCTCTCGTTACTGGCGATGTCTACCGGACGCCGCTGGATCCACGGTCGTCGCCCGGAGCTTTATCAACTCCTGTGTGAACCTCAGGGCTATGAGCGTGATGCACGTACTGCACGGTTCTCCGAAGATGTTCCTGAGTTCGATCACAAAATGGTGCGTAAAACATTTTTGGATAAAAAATAACGCAGCATGAGGAGTAAACCTTTCGCTTTTTATGAATATCGACACTGAAGACGCCTGGGGAAGTTAATACTAATATAGGGAAAAACAATAAATGAAGGGATTTATGCATCATGGCATTTTTATCTGCGCCATGACATTCACCTCGTTAGCTGAAGCGGTAATAGAAATTCCGTTTAAATTCGATGAGAGTGCAGTACCGATTGCAACACTGAATATTAATGGTCAGGATGGCGAGTTCATGCTTGATACCGGCTCCGCATTTGCTTTCCATTTTGATCAGTCATTTATACGACAGGTGCCCTGGTTAAAACCCCTAAAGGAGAAAGTGCGCACCACCGATCTGACCGGCGAAGTGTTCCTGCATGATAAATTCATGTTCCACCATGTTTACGTCAATGGTATGAACTTTGAGAATGTTGAAGGGATTTCCCTGGTTCCATGGGGGCTGACGCTGCAGCCTGACGGCAAACGTCCGGAAAGTATGGTTATCGGATTGGGGATATTCCGGCAGAAAGCCCTGCTCATTGATTATCAGCATCGCCTTTTTTCCGTTGCTGATCGGCTGGACGATTTCAATATCGATCGTCAGCAATGGTTAACGCTGCCGTTAACCTTAACCCATGAGGGTATTATCATTGAGGCAATGAAGAATAATGAAACCTTTAATATGCTGCTGGATACCGGTGCATCACACTCAATGCTGTGGAGTAAACGTTTAAATAGAACAGAGAACGTTTATCCCTGCAAAGAAGTCATCGACGAATTGGATTATGAAGGCTGCCGGGTGACTCAAATAAATATCAAAAACGCGACATCCGGGGAAATAGATATCGATGTCGTGCTATTAGATGATGTTGACTCGCGAATGGCAGCGGAGGGTTTATTAGGCACCGATTTCTTACAGCACCATCTTGTTCTGATCGATTTTCCTAACCAGCAGTTATTCATTGAACCAGGCTAAGTAGCAATAAAAAAACCCGGCTTGCGCCGGGTTTTGCTTCGCTACACTCTCAATCAACTACGAATCAATGGTTAACCGTAAGCCAGCAGCGTGCGCTGGCAAAGTGCCGAACGGACGCAGTCGTTTTTGTCGAAACGCACCACACCAATCATCTCGTCTTCTTCGAAACGCGCCAGCGCATCAGCAAGACCGGATTTGACATGGGACGGCAAGTCACACTGGGTGATATCTCCGTTGACGATAACCGTCACGTTCTCGCCTAAGCGTGTCAGGAACATCTTCATCTGTGCCGCAGTGACGTTTTGTGCCTCATCAAGGATCACTACCGCATTTTCAAACGTACGTCCGCGCATATATGCGAAGGGCGCAATCTCTACCTTGGCAATTTCAGGCCGCAGGCAGTACTGCATAAAAGAAGCGCCGAGACGTTTAACCAGAACGTCGTATACCGGTCGGAAATACGGGGCGAACTTCTCGGAAATATCCCCAGGAAGGAAACCGAGGTCTTCATCCGCCTGCAGAACCGGGCGCGTCACAATAATCCTTTCGATATCCTTATTGATCAGGGCCTCAGCCGCTTTGGCTGCGCTAATCCAGGTTTTACCGCAACCGGCTTCACCGGTGGCGAATATCAGCTGTTTCGTTTCTATGGCATTAAGATAGTGCGCCTGAGCTTCATTTCTGGCTTCAATCGGGCCACGATCGCGTGAATCACGCGCCATACCAATTGAGTCCAACCCACCCATCTGCACCAGCGAAGTGACCGATTCTTCTTCGCGCTGACGGTGACTGCGAGAATCACTACGAACGACTCTTCTTGCTTCACGACGCGCTTTGATCACTGCTTTCTGTCTTCCCATAGTGGCACCTTACAGTTGGTTTCATTTATCGCGGCGGATCACCCGCGGCGATGACTTGAACGCTTTAGAGGTTTGTTTGGCTTCCTTGTAAGCCGGGTCTGGCCATTGAAAATAGTGTGCAACAACGACGAAGCGCTGAAGCGCACCGGTAGAGAATTGGCGTTAGTTCGGAAACGATAATTGAAAAGTGAAGAGGATACTTTGGAGGGAAGAAATCCCCCGCAGTGTACTGCGCTAGCTGAAGTGTATTTAACTGTCCATAGAAGGACCGGGTCATGCGCGAACTCCAGTGGACTTAGCCACACAACTGACAACGCTTATGAGTAAAGTGCATCATATTAACCATGCTTTGCAACAGTATTTTTACGTCACGACAAAGAAAAACAGATAAGCGAAGCATGAGAATTTTCGTCTTAAATTAAATTATCTCGCATTTTCAGTTAGATGGATTATTTGACGTGCGACGAACTTTTTCGGAACATTCGGAACAGGAAGCGACCAGGGGAAAGTTTACGGTCGGTGAAAAAAGCGCCAGCGCAACCTTATCGCTGTGCTGGCACGGTGCGTTTATTAATCAGGCCTGCAGTAAAGGCTGGCCAAGGTAATGTTTTTCGTCAGGGACGCCGGGCAAAACGAAAAAGTATCCGCCGCCAATCGGACGAATATATTCTTCCAGCGCTTCGCCATTGAGACGTTTTTGCACGGTGATAAAGCCTTTGGCTAAATCATGCTGATAGCAAACGAACAAGAGTCCCATATCTAGCTGCCCCGAACCGGTAATCCCTGAGGAGTAACTGTAACCCCGGCGCAGCATTAAACTGCTGTCGGTTTCCGGCGTGCGTGGGTTAGCGAGACGGATATGCGCATCCAGCGCGATGACATCGCCATCCGGGTCTTTGCTGTAATCCGGCACGTCATGTTCCTCTTTCATGCCCAGCGGCGCACCGGAAAGTTTCTCACGACCGAATATCGTTTGCTGTTCACCCAGTGGAGTGCGATCCCACATTTCAACGTGGAAACGAATGATACGCACCGCCTGATAACTGCCTCCCTGCGTCCATGCGGGTTCTTGTTGATTTGCAGTGACCCACAGCAACTGATCCATCAACGCAGGATTATGCGTGTCAGGGTTAGCGGTGCCATCTTTAAAGCCCAGCAGATTGATCGGCGTTTCTTTACCGTGACTGCGTGCGGCGTGGTCGGCGATAAAGCCGTCGCGCCGCCAGCGCACGGCCAGCAGATCGGGCGTGTACTTAATGATGTCGCGCAGTGCGTGTATCACCGTATCTTGCGTATTGGCGCAGATTTGCAGCAGAAGATCGCCGTGACACTGATCGGCATCCAGCGAATCGTTGGGGAAGCGCGTCATGCTTTGCAGTTGCGTCGGTTTGTGTGCACTCAAACCAAAGCGCTCATCAAACAACGAGGTGCCCACGGACAGC
>NZ_DAMDQC010000108.1:0-14433 GCF_032082325.1 Pantoea sp. CTOTU50773
GACGACGTGACATGCGCAACTGCAGCTGCCAGATATCGCGAATCAGGGTGGTGATACGCTTAGGAATCGCCAGCGCACGGCAGGCTTCATCCAGCGTTTCGTTCATCGACAGCGCAAAGGCGTCGTAATAGGTCAGTCCGCTTTCCTGCGCAATGCGTTGGGCCGATTCCAGCTGCGGATACCAGAACATCGCGGCAAACAGGAAGGCCGGATTGACGCGCATATCGTTCTGAATGCGGTTGTCCGTGTTCTTCAGCACCTGAGCCAGCATTTTCTCCATCAGACTGTCGCTTTCGGCGGTGAAGCCACGCGTCAGGGTAGGGAAAAGCGGCTGGAACAGATGGTACTCACGCATCATCTGATAGGTACGGAATCCGTAACCGGCTTGCAGCAATTTAAGGGATTCTTCAAACAGACGCGCAGGCGGAATGTCATTCAGCAGCGTGGCCAGGCGCGGAATCGGCTCGGCAGTTTCCACGGCAATGCGCATCTCCAGCTTGGCGGCAAAACGCACCACGCGCAGCATACGTACCGGATCTTCGCGATAACGGGTTTCCGGATCGCCAATCAAACGGATCACGCCGTCTTCCAGATCCTGCAAACCGCCTACGTAATCACGTACGGAGAAATCCGCCACGCTGTAATACAGGCTGTTGATGGTGAGATCGCGGCGCTGGGCATCATCTTCGATGCTGCCAAAAATGTTATCACGCAGCAGCATGCCATTCTGGCCGCGCTGGGAGTTGTTGCGATCGTCTTCAGCTTCTTCCTGGTGATGGCCACGGAAAGTCGCGACTTCGATCACTTCAGGACCGAACATCACATGTGCCAGACGGAAACGACGACCGACGAGACGGCAGTTGCGGAACAATTTGCGCATCTGCTCAGGCGTGGCGTTGGTGGTGATATCAAAGTCTTTTGGCTTCTTACCCAGCAGCAAATCGCGCACGCCGCCGCCTACCAGGTAAGCTTCGAAACCGGCTTTATTCAGGCGATACAGCACTTTAAGGGCGTTTTCGCTGATATCTTTGCGTGAGATGTTATGGCTTTCACGGGGAATGACGGTCATCAGACTTTCAGTTTCCACCTCTTCAGGCGCCTCCTCGTCACGCTTGAGGACTCTCCGGCAAAAATTTGCGACTCGGGTAAAAATGGGACACCTCGACAGTGATAAAAGGGTGTTAATAAATCAGCGGCTAATCATAGCTTGTTGCGAACCATTTAGGAATGGCGATGTCGCCTCATCCGTGATTCGCGCGTTCTGTTGTGGGATCAGTTGGATACTCCACTGTGCCACCGCGTTATCGAGCAGTTGCTCCACTGTGGCATCTTGCCAACTCTCTAAAACCGATTGCCCCAGCAAGTGCAACGCGCATACCAGCAATGGGCGCGCATCTCCATCAGGTAGAGCGGGCGCATGATTCTGTTTAGAGAGCTTATTGCCATCGTCATTGATGGCCAGCGGCAGGTGCAGATACGCAGGCACCGGCCAGCCGAACTGCTGGTAGAGCGCGATTTGACGCACCGTGGGTTCAATCAAATCTGCCCCGCGTACGATTTCCGTCACACCCTGAAAATGGTCATCTACTACTACCGCCAGGTTATAAGCAAACAAACCATCCCGGCGATGGATAATAAAATCTTCTTCCGCCAGCGAGCGCTCTGCCGCTAAATGGCCGCGCAGGCGATCGTCAAAGCCATAAACCGGCGCATGCTGACGCAGGCGCAGCGCTGCGTTCTCTGCGGGGAGATGTAATTCCCGACAGTGACCGTCGTAGAACCCCCCAAGCTGCTGAATACGGCTGCGCGTGCAGGTACAAAAGTAGCTTTGACGGTGCTGTTGCAGCCAGCTCAGCGCTTCCCGATAGGCATCATGACGATGCGACTGCCACAACACGTCGCCATCCCACTGCAGGCCATAATGCTCCAGCTGTTTCAGGATGCGTGTCGCTGCGCCAGCCACTTCTCGCGGCGGATCGATATCTTCAATACGCACCAGCCAACGGCCTTGTTGCGCACGCGCGCTCAGGTAGCTGCCTAAGGCAGCTATCAGCGAACCAAAATGCAGATCACCAGAAGGAGAGGGAGCGAAACGCCCGACGCAGGAAGAGGTTGAAGAGTTCATTTTGAGGTGCACCGCACGCCGGGAAAACAGTGGTTTTCCCGGCAGTGCGGCGACAGTCTGCTCACGGCCATTAGCCTGCCATCTGCTTCTCGCGGATTTCAGCCAGCGTTTTGCAGTCGATGCAAAGATCGGCAGTCGGACGCGCTTCAAGGCGACGAATACCAATTTCTACACCACAAGAATCACAGTAGCCGAAATCGTCGTCATCCACTTTCTTCAGCGTCTTCTCGATCTTCTTGATCAATTTACGCTCACGATCGCGGTTACGTAATTCCAGGCTGAACTCTTCTTCCTGCGCGGCACGGTCTACCGGATCCGGGAAGTTAGCAGCTTCGTCCTGCATATGCGACACAGTGCGGTCTACTTCATCCCGAAGTTGGTTGCGCCAGGCTTCCAGAATCTTGCGGAAATGGCTCAGTTGGGCGTCGTTCATATACTCTTCGCCCGGTTTCACCTGATACGGCTCCACACCAGCGATGGCGAGGATACTCAGGGACGATGTTTTACGGTTTTGCCCTTCTTGCATGTTGTTTCTCCTGGATAACACGCCCTTCCCGTCATACTTCAGGTTGCATGTGCATTGGCTAAATTGACCACCGACTGCCAGCAACGCGAATTATTAAGGGGTATATCGATTCCCATCAGGGAAAAAACAGGCCGCTATAAATAGCAGAAGCAGTCAAGGTTGGCAATTATTCATATTCGCACCTTGACAAGCCTGTGAGGAACAGCGTATTTAGCGCACCGCCCAGAACATTCCTATCACAGCAAATTGCTATAAATATTACAACTCTACGTTAATCGTCACCGCGAGCGGCTGAGTGAGTAACATTTGAGCAGGTGATATCTGAGCCTGATACGCCAACACTTCCACTCCACAGCGTTGAGCCTGTCCCAGTAGTTCTGCGTAGTGTGCGTCGATATGGCGCGCCGGGGAGACGTCCTCAATCCCCGTATGCAGAACGGCGAACAACAAAACAGCTCGATGACCCTCTGCCGCGATAGCACTGAGTTCGCGCAGATGCTTCTGTCCTCGAGCCGTCACCGCATCCGGAAAAAAGCCTTTACCCTGCTGTAAAAGGGTGACGGACTTGACTTCAATATAGCAGTTTGATCTGCCCTCCGCTTGCAGCAGGAAGTCAATTCGGCTTTTTTCCGTACCGTATTTCACTTCAGGTTGGCAGTGGCTGTAAGCGGACAATTCTGGAATGGCCTCAAGGGTTAAGGCTTCACGCACCAGTTGATTGGCTCTGAGGGTGTTCACGCAGATCCAGTGGCCTTGTTGTGTCTCGGTCAGTTCCCAGCTGTGCGGATACTTGCGCGTGATGCTGTCTGAGGTGGAGTACCACACGGTATCGCCCGGTGTGGCGCAGCCGGTCATCGCGCCGGTATTGGCGCAGTGAATGGTCAGTGTCTCCCCCTCTGGCGTCACGACATCGGCAAGAAAGCGCTTATAGCGCGCGATAAGACGAGCGGGTTTTAACGGTGGATCAAACTGCATTCAGGCTCCTGACGAAGAGGGCAATGGCCAGCGCGCCAGCCGCCGATAGCGGGTGCGTCCCTGGCTAAAGGTCGATGAGAACAGCGCAAAGTCACTGACATCGTACTGCCAGTGAAAGCCGCGCGGGGGTAAGGCCACTTTTTGCGTGGCGTGGCGCAACAAAGTGATATGCGGGTGAAAAGGCTGTGCACTCTGGGCGCAGCCATGGCGTGCCGCCTGAGCACGCAGCAGGCTCGCTAACTGCAACAAGCCGCGTGGCGCACGTTGGCAGCCAAGCCACACGACACCGGGGCGCGGCCAGTGTCCCGCATCATCCAAATCCAGGCTAAAACCGGGCTGAACAATGCGCGAAGCTAACTGCTGTAACTGCTGCGAGGTCTCGGCACTGACATCCCCCAGAAACGCCAGCGTCAGATGCAGATTGGCGGCGGCCACCGGTTTTCCTGCCCCTTCTGCAAAGTGATCTGCGCGCCACTGTACCAGCTGTTGCTGGAGTGGCGCGGGCAGTTCGAGGGCAAAAAACAGACGTTGTATCGACATGGTGACGTGGCCGTTGAGTGCTACAATGCGCGCCATGTTAGCACAGGCAGAGTGGGAGTTAAGTGTGAGTGAATTACCGGTAAGTGAGGTGCTGCCTGCATTGCTCGATGCATTGTCTCAGTCATCACAAGTTTTACTGGCGGCACCCACCGGCGCGGGAAAATCGACCTGGCTGCCGCTGCAACTGCTACAGCAGTCGGTGCTGCCGGGGCGCATCATTATGCTTGAGCCGCGTCGTCTGGCGGCGCGAAATGTGGCGCAGCGCCTGGCGGATCAGTTGGGGGAACAGCCCGGTGGCACCGTGGGTTATCGCATGCGCGGTGAAAACTGCTGCGGCCCCCATACGCGACTGGAAGTGGTGACCGAAGGCATTCTGACGCGCATGTTGCAGCGCGATCCGATGCTCGAAGGTGTGTCACTGGTGATCCTCGATGAGTTTCATGAGCGCAGCCTACAGGCTGATTTGGCGCTGGCGCTGCTGCTGGATGTGCAACAAGGGCTGCGCGATGACCTGAAAATTCTGCTGATGTCCGCAACGCTGGATAACGATCGGTTGCGTCAGCTGCTGCCTGCTGCGCCTTTTATTGTTTCTGAAGGACGCAGCTTTCCGGTGATACGCCGTTATGCCTCACTCAACCCGCAGCAACGTTTTGACGAAGCGGTGGCGCGAGAAGTGGCGCAGTTGCTGCGTGAGGAGTCGGGCTCGCTGCTGCTGTTCCTGCCGGGCGTGGCAGAAATTGAGCGCGTAAAGCGCGAGCTGGAATCCCGCGTCGATGAAGACGTGGATCTCTCTCCTTTATATGGTGCGCTGTCATTGGATGCGCAGCGTCGAGCGATTCTGCCTGCGCCTGCCGGTCGCCGCAAAGTGGTGCTCGCCACAAACATTGCCGAAACCAGTCTCACTATTGAAGGTATCCGCTTAGTGGTGGATAGCGGGCTGGAGCGTTCGGCACAGTTTGATGTGCGTAGCGGCGTCACGCGCCTGCAAACGCAACGCATCAGCCAGGCTTCCATGACCCAGCGAGCCGGGCGAGCCGGGCGTCTTGAACCCGGTATTTGCCTGCATTTGCTGCCGCAGGAGCAGGCGATGCGTGAAGCGGCGCAAAGTGAACCCGAAATCCTCAATAGCGATTTGGCTGCGCTGCAGATCGATTTGCTGCAATGGGGTTGCCAGGATGCGTCACAGCTCTGCTGGCTGGACGCGCCACCGCAACTCAGCTTGCGAGCGGCACAGGCTTTGCTAACGCGCTTAGGCGCATTAGAAAACGGCAGGCTTAACGCGCGCGGCCGTAAAATGGCGACGCTTGGCAGCGATCCACGTTTGACGGCTATTCTGTGTGCGGCACAAAGTCAGGATGCCATCGCCAGTGCCGCTCTGCTGGTGGCGATACTTGAAGATCCACCGCGCAACGGTAGTGCAGATTTGCGCGACGCCCTTAATCGACCACAGCCGCATTGGCAAAGGCGCGCGCGTCAGTGGCAGCAACGGTTGAATGCCAGCGATGGCCGCGTCAATCCCGATCTTTTCCCCGCATTATTGGTGGCAGGCTTTGCCGATCGTCTGGCGCAGCGGCGAGGCGAAAGCGCACGCTATCAGCTGGCTAACGGTATTGGCGCCATGCTGGATGAACAGGATGGCCTGAGCCGCTATGAGTGGTTAATCGCGCCGACCCTGTTACAGGGCGCCAGTGCCGCCGAAGCCCGCATGTTACTGGCGCTGCCGGTAGAGATAAGTGCGTTACGCCAGCAATGTCCTGAACTGGTGTCGCAGCGCATTGATGTGGAATGGGATGAGGAGAAAGGGACATTGCGCGCCTGGAAACGGGAACTCGTGGGTGCGCTGGTCCTAAAAGCACAGCCGCAGGCGCGACCGGAACCGGAGATTTTACACCCGGCGATGTTGCGCTGGATCCGCGAAAAAGGGCTCTCGGTACTCGGCTGGACCCCCGAAGCGGAACAGCTGCGTTTGCGTTTGCATTGTGCCGCCGAGTGGCTGCCGGAAGAGGCGTGGCCGCCATTGGACGATGAGAGCCTGCTCGACTCGCTGGAGCGTTGGCTGTTACCCGAGATGGGTTCCGTGCGCGATCTCAAGAGCCTGCAGGCCGTCAATCTTGTCAGCGCATTATTACATTTGCTGACATGGTCACAACGTCAGCGGCTGGATACTGTGCTGCCAACTCATTACACTGTGCCGACCGGAAGTCGCCTGCCTATTCGTTACGATGCTGAAAAGCCTCCAGCGCTGGCGGTGCGTATGCAGGAGATGTTTGGGGAAGCGCAAAATCCCGCGGTGGCCGAAGGCCGCATTCCGCTGGTGCTGGAGTTGTTGTCACCGGCGCAGCGTCCGTTGCAGATCACCCGTGATCTCGCTGCGTTCTGGCGCGGAGCCTATCCTGAAGTGCAGAAAGAGATGAAAGGGCGCTATCCCAAACATCCCTGGCCCGACGATCCGGCAAACGCCTTACCGACAAGGCGCACCAAGAAATTTTCATCGTGACACTCTGTGGATCGAATTCAGAGGGTTCTGCCATGCGCAGCACGAGAAAGCAGTTAGAGTAACGGCCGTAGCCGTAGCTATGCCTGGAGAATAAAAGCATGTCTGGGAACGATCGCGAACCTATTGGGCGTAAAGGAAAAGCGCCAAAGCCGCCGCGCAGCACTGCGCGCCGGGGTCGCCGCAGGGAGCTTGATGATGATATCGATCAGGACGATTTTGACGAAGACGATGAGGAGAGCACACCGGTGCCACCAAAAGGTAAAGGGAAAGGAAAACGTCCGCCACGCGGCAAACGTCGTTGGTTAGGCTGGTTAATTAAGCTTTTCCTGGTCTTTGTGGTCGTGATGGTGGCCTGGGGCATCTATCTCGACTCTGAAATCCGCAGCCGCATCGACGGTAAAGTGTGGCAGTTGCCTGCCGCTGTTTACGGCCGCATGGTGAGCCTTGAGCCGGGGATGTCGTACGACAAAAAAGAGATGATTGCGCTGCTGGAAGGCACGCAGTATCGCGAAGTGTCGCGCATTACCCGTCCGGGCGAATTTAGCGTCAAAGGCAACACCATCGATCTGCTGCGTCGTCCGTTTGACTTCCCGGACAGCAAAGAGGGGCAGATCAACGCCCGTCTGACGTTCAGCAACAACGAACTGAGCGAGATTAAAAACCTCGATACCGGACGTGATTTTGGCTTCTTCCGCCTTGATCCACGTTTGATCACCATGCTGCAATCGCCGAACGGTGAGCAGCGTCTGTTCGTGCCGCGTGCGGGCTTCCCGGATCTGCTGGTCAGTACGCTGATCGCGACCGAAGACCGTCACTTCTATGAGCATGATGGTATTAGCCCGTATTCGATTGGCCGTGCATTCCTTGCCAATATCACGGCAGGTAAAGCGGTACAGGGCGGCAGTACCTTGACGCAGCAGCTGGTGAAAAACCTGTTCCTGACCAACGAGCGTTCACTGTGGCGCAAAGCGCGTGAAGCTTACATGGCAGTGATCATGGATGCGCGTTACAGCAAAGATCGCATCCTTGAGCTGTACCTCAACGAGGTTTACCTCGGTCAGGCGGGCAACGATCAGATCCGTGGCTTCCCGCTGGCGAGTTTGTATTACTTCGGTCGTCCCGTCGATGAGCTGAGCCTCGATCAGCAGGCGATGCTGGTCGGTATGGTGAAAGGTGCTTCGCTGTATAACCCGTGGCGCAACCCGAAACTGGCCCTCGAGCGCCGCAACCTGGTGCTGCGTTTGCTGCAACAGCAGAACGTCATCGATCAGGAGCTGTACGATATGCTCTCGGCGCGTCCGCTGGGTGTGCAGCCGAAAGGGGGCGTGATCACGCCGCAGCCTGCCTTTATGCAGATGGTACGTAACGAGTTGCAGGCCAAACTGGGCGACAAGATTAAAGATCTGTCTGGCGTGAAGATTTTCACCACGCTCGATCCTATCTCTCAGGATGCGGCGGAAAAAGCGGTCGAAGATGGCATCCCGGCGCTGAAAAAACAGCGTGGCTTGAAGGATCTGGAAACCGCGATGGTGGTGGTGGATCGCTTCAGTGGTGAAGTGCGTGCCATGGTGGGCGGTGCCGATCCGCAGTTCGCGGGCTATAACCGTGCGCTGCAGGCGCGTCGTTCTATCGGTTCACTGGCTAAACCGGCGACCTATCTCACCGCATTGAGCCAGCCGAATACCTATCGGCTGAACACCTGGCTGGCGGATGAGCCGATTGCGCTGAAACAGCCGAACGGTTCCATCTGGAAACCGATGAACGACGACAAGCGTTTCAGCGGCAAAGTGATGCTGGTGGATGCCTTAACCAACTCCATGAACGTACCTACCGTAAATCTGGGGATGACATTGGGTCTGCCTTCGGTGGTGGATACCTGGACGAAGCTGGGCGTGCCGAAAGATCAGCTTAATCCGGTGCCAGCGATGTTACTGGGAGCACTTAACCTGACACCGATCGAAGCGGCACAGGCGTTCCAGTCGATCGCCAGCGGCGGTAACCGCGCCGACCTGTCGGCGGTACGTTCGGTGATTGCTGAAGATGGCACGGTGTTGTACCAGAGCTTCCCGCAGGCGCAACGCGTTGAACCGGCGCAGGCTGCTTATATGACCTTGTACACCATGCAGCAAGTTGCCGATCACGGCACCGCCCGTGCGCTGGGCGCGCGTTACCCGAATGCCCATCTGGCGGGTAAAACCGGTACCACCAATGATCTGATCGATAGCTGGTTTGCGGGTATTGATGGCAAAGAGGTCGCGATCACCTGGGTTGGCCGCGACAACAACCAGACGTCGAAGCTGTACGGTGCGAGCGGTGCGATGCAGATTTATCGCCGTTATCTCGACAACCAGGCGCCGATGCCGCTGGTGCTGACAGCGCCAGAAGATATCACGCAGATGAACGTCGACTCTGCCGGTAACTTCGTGTGTGGTTCTGGCAGCAGCACCTGGCGTTCGCTGCCGGTGTGGACGTTGGATCCTAACGCGCTGTGCCAGCAACAGCAGCAACAGATCCAGCAACAGCAGCAGATCCAACAGCAGCAAGAGTCGCAACCTCAGCAGCAGTCACCTCAGCAGCAGCAGGGTGAGCAGAAAGATGCTGACGGCGTGGCGGGCTGGATTAAGGATATGTTCGGCAGCAAATAGTTAGCTGCAGAAAACTGAGGGCGCTACGGCGCCCTTTTTCATGCCTGTGATTTGTTAATCGCGATCATGGACATGCACGATCTGGTCGCAAACGCACCGCCATCAGGCATTACATCTTGCGGATCTCGCCAAACTTCGCCTAAAATCCGTGCGTCTAATAATCATTCTCGTTTGTATTCACCTGCGTCGTTTTCTTTCCGAGAGATCCTTTTATGAATACGCGAATTTCAAATCCTTGTTCTGCCCGTGCTGCGACTTCCCGCCGTCCGCTCGCTTTATTAATTTCTTTAACTCTGGGTACGCTGAACGCACAGGCGCTGGCAGAAGATACCGTGGTGGTCACCGCCAATGGCGGCAACACCGTCGCGCAGGAAAGCGCATGGGGTCCGGCTCCTACCATTGCCGCGAAACACAGTGCTACCGGCACCAAAACCGATACGCCGATTGAGAAAAACCCACAGTCGGTTTCGGTGGTGACGCAGGAAGAGATGGCGATGCACGCTGTAACCAGCGTAAAAGGTGCGTTTAACTACACGGCTGGCGTGCTGACGGGTAACCGCGGCAGCTCAAGCATAATCGATGCGCTGTCGATTCGTGGCTTTAGCGAAACCAACACTAACCAATATCTTGATGGCCTGAAGCTGCAGGGGGATAACTACTCCGAGTTCGCCATTGATCCTTACTTCCTTGAGCGTGCGGAACTGCTGCGTGGCCCGGTTTCGGTGCTGTACGGCAAAAGCAACCCAGGCGGCGTGGTGTCGCTGGTGAGCAAGCGCCCGACGCAGGAAACACTGCGTGAAGTGCAGTTCCAGATGGGCACCGATAACCTGTACTCAACAGGCTTCGATTTTGGCGGTTCGCTGGATGATGACGGTGTATACAGTTACCGCCTGACGGGTCTGGCTCGCAGTGCAGACGCGCAACAGGAGATGAACAAAGAGAAGCGTTATACCATCGCGCCGTCGTTCAGCTGGCGTCCGGATGCCAATACCCGCTTTGATTTGCTGACCTATTTCCAGAACGAGCCGGAAACCGGTTATTACGGCTGGTTGCCGCGTCAGGGCACCGTGGTAGGCATTACCCGCCCGGACGGTAGCAGCTATAAACTGCCAACCAACTTTGATGAAGGCGAAGACAGCAACAAGATCTCGCGCAACACCAAGATGGTGGGCTACAACTTCGAACACAGCTTTAACGATACCTGGACGGTGCGCCAGAATCTGCGTTATGCGGATTTAAGAACCAATTACCGCAGTATTTATGGTAATGGCTTCAACGCTGCCACCAATGAAATTACCCGTGGTTCGGCGGTGTCAGATGAGAAGTTGAATGAGTTCGCCGTAGATACCCAAGCGCAGGCGAAATTCGCGACGGGTGCACTGGGTCACACCTTGCTGATGGGTGTGGATTATCAGCAGATGCGTAATGATGTTAATGCGCAATTTGGCTCAGCCAGCAATTTGAGTGCCATCAACCCGCAGTATGGCAACGATTTGGTCACGCCGTTTGACTCTCCTTATCAGCACCTGAATAAACAGCGTCAAACGGGTCTGTATGCGCAGGACCAAATGGAGTGGGATCGCTGGGTACTGACCTTAGGGGGTCGCTACGACTACGCGATGACCTCGGTGTATGACCGTGTCGCCAGTTCACTGGATCGTCAAAACGATCAAGCCTTTACCTGGCGTGGCGGCCTGAACTATGTGTTCGATAACGGCATCGCACCTTATTTCAGTTACAGCGAAGCCTTTATTCCAAACTCAGGTTCAACGTTTGAAGGGCAGGCTTTCGATCCTTCGCGCGCCAAACAGTATGAAGCAGGCGTGAAATACGTACCGAAAGATCGTCCAATTGTGATGACAGCTGCCGTTTATCAATTGACCAAAACCAAAAACCTGACTGCAGATCCTGATACGGTAAACCATCCATTTGCCAGCATTCAGAGCGGTGAAATGCGTTCACGTGGTGTTGAATTGGAAGCCAAGGCAGCACTGAACGCCAACATCAATATGACGGCGTCGTACACCTACACCGATGCGGAATACACCGAAGATACAACGCTGAAAGGCAGAACGCCGGTGCAAGTACCTAAGCATATGGCCACGTTGTGGGGCGATTACACCTTCCACGAGACCGCATTGTCCGGCGTTACGCTGGGAGCGGGTGTGCGCTATATCGGCGAGAGCAAAGGTTTGTATTCAACAGGCGACAACATCAACCAAAACTTCGACGTAGCGGGTTACACCACCGTCGACGCAGCGCTGAAATATGACCTCGGCCGTTTCGGTCTGCCGGGCTCTTCTGTGGGTGTTAATATCAACAACCTGTTCGATCGTGAATACGTTGCCAGCTGCTATCGTGATTACGCCTGCTACTGGGGTGCTGAACGTCAAATCGTCGGTACGGCGACCTTCCGCTTCTGATTCTGTCAGGGCGAACAATGTTGTGATTAGGGGCGGCCTCAGGGCCGCTTTCTTCAAAATCAGATCTGTTTTGTGCTTATTAATCAGGGATCACCATGCAGCATCCGCATCACGAAGAAACCACCTTCACGCTGGATAATGTCAGCTTTCGCGTACCTGGACGCACGTTGCTGCATCCACTTTCACTCACCTTTGCGCCGGGTAAAGTGACGGCGCTGATTGGCCACAACGGCTCGGGTAAATCCACCTTGCTGAAAATGCTGGGGCGTCACCATGCGGCAAGTGAAGGTCAGGTGCTGTTGAACCGCGATGCGGTGGAGAACTGGGGCAGCAAAGATTTTGCGCGCCAGGTGGCCTATTTGCCGCAGCAGTTACCGGCGGCAGAAGGGATGACGGTGCGTGAGCTGGTGGCGATTGGTCGTTATCCGTGGCACGGGGCGCTCGGGCGCTACGGCCAGGAAGATCACGATCGCGTGGAAGAAGCGATTACGCTGGTGGGCTTGAAACCGTTCGCCGGGCGTCTGGTGGATAGCCTGTCCGGCGGCGAACGCCAGCGCGCGTGGTTAGCGATGCTGGTGGCGCAGAACAGCCGATGCCTGCTGCTGGATGAACCCACTTCCGCACTGGATATTGCGCATCAGGTGGATGTGCTAGCTCTGATTCAACGTCTCAGCCGCGAGCGTGGCTTGACGGTGATTGCGGTACTGCACGACATCAACATGGCGGCGCGCTATTGCGATCGCCTGGTGGCGCTGCGCGGCGGCGAAATGATTGCGGAAGGCGGGCCTGATGTCATCATGCAGGCCGATGTGCTGGGCAATATCTACGGTATTCCGATGGGCATCTTGCCCCATCCACAAGGCGGTGCTCCCGTCAGTTTTGTTTACTGAGGCCTCGCCATGTTCGACATTTCACGCCGTCGCTTGCTGACGGCGCTGGCACTGACGCCACTGATGAACGTTGCCCCATTGCGTGCGGCAACACCCGATCTGCAGCGCATCCTGGCGCTGGAATGGCTACCTGTTGAGCTACTGATGGCGCTCGGTGTATCGCCGCTCGGTGTGGCTGATTTGCGCAACTACAACATCTGGGTTGGCGAGCCGATGCTATCCGCCAGCACCATCGATCTCGGCTTGCGCACCGAACCCAATCTGGAACTGATGACGCAGCTCGAACCTTCCTTGATCCTGCACTCCAACGGCTACGGTCCGGGATTAGATAAACTCGATCGCATCGCGCCGACCATGGGCTTTGATCTGAATAGCGGGGACGGTAAACCGTTAAGTACTGCCCGTAAATCACTGCATGCGCTCGGTGCCCGGCTGGGCCGGGAAGCGCAGGCGGTACAGCATCTGCAATTCCTGGATGAGCAGCTAGCGGCAGCGCGCGAACGTCTCAAACCCTGGGCAGATCGTCCGGTGCTGCTGATGTCATTGATGGACAGCCGTCACGCCATCACGTTTGGCACCAACAGTCTGTTCCTCGAAGTGATGGAAATCCTTGGCCTGAGTAACGCCTGGCAGGGTGAAACCAATTTCTGGGGCAGTGCCGTGGTTGGGCTTGAGCGGTTAGCCGATGTCGGCGATGTGCAGGTGATCTGTTTTGATCACGATAACGATCGTGACATGCAGCAGGTGATGAAAACTGCGCTGTGGCAGGCGCTGCCGTTTATCCGCGCGGGCCGCTTCAAGCGTGTGCCTGCCGTCTGGTATTACGGCGCGACCTATTCAGCGCTGAAATTTGTTCGCGTGCTGGAACACGCGCTGGAGTCGCACTGATGCGCCATCGTCTCTTTCCTGTGATGCTGTTAAGCAGCATGTTCTTACTGGCGCTGGCGCTGACCTTTATCAATCTGCGTGACGCGCTGCCAACGGCGCAGTGGTCACAAGCCTTCTTTGCGCCGGACATCAACAGTATCCAACAGGTGGTGTTCCATCACAGCCTGTTATCGCGTCTGGCGCTGGCGCCGTTGGTGGGGGCGGGTCTCGGATTGGCCGGTTTACTGTTTCAGCAGGTGCTGCGTAATCCGCTGGCGGAACCGACCACGTTGGGTGTGTCATCCGGTGCACAGCTCGGTATTACGGTCGCCACGCTCTGGCATTTACCGGGTGGTGAGCTGACACAGCAATTTGCTGCGATGGCGGGCGCAGTGCTGGTGGGCATCCTGGTATTTGGCGTGGCCTGGGGCAAACGGCTGTCACCCGTGACACTGATCCTCGCCGGGCTGGTCCTGAGCCTGTATGCCGGTTCGGTGAATCAAATCTTTGCCATCTTCAATCATGATCAGCTGCTGAATATGTTCTTGTTGAGCACCGGCACACTGAATCAGATGGATGGGCACAACGTCGACATGCTGTGGCCGCGTCTGCTGTTGGCTGTTGTCGTGGCGCTGGCATTGCTGCGCCCCTTGACGCTCATGGGGCTTGATGACGGCGTAGCAAAAAATCTCGGTCTGGCACTGTCTGCTGCGCGTGTCGGCGCACTCGCTCTGGCGATTCTGTTAAGTGCGCAATTGGTGAACGTCGCCGGGATTATCGGTTTTATCGGGCTGTTTGCACCACTGCTGGCGAAAATGCTCGGGGGGCGTCGCTTACTCAGCCGTATGCTGCTGGCTCCGCTGATTGGTGCCTTACTGCTGTGGCTGGCCGATCAGTGCGTATTGTGGCTGACCAGCCACTGGCGCGAGGTTTCCACCGGCACAG
>NZ_DAMDQC010000109.1:0-12181 GCF_032082325.1 Pantoea sp. CTOTU50773
GCCCGCACACAGCAACGGAGCAACGCCTGCCAGCGGCAGGTTCTGCGGCACTGACACCACAAAATGCTGATCGACCACCACATTCTGTGCATAGCCGCCCCAGGTGCTGTCGCCTGTGTGTTTGTCGATACCGTTATAGGTCGCGGTAAATCCGGCTTCGCAGTACTGCTCTTCCTGCTGCTGGCAGAAATGGCATTCACGACAGGAATCGACCATCACGCCGACACCCACCACATCACCGACCTTGAAGTTTGTGACCGCTGCGCCGGTTTCCCGCACGCGACCGATGATTTCGTGGCCCGGCACCAGCGGATAACGACTCACCGCCCATTCGTTACGTGCCATATGCAGATCGGAGTGGCACACGCCGCAGTACAGAATATCGATTTTAACGTCCTGCGGTTGCAGTGGACGCAGCGCGATCTGGCTGGATACTAAAGGTTTTGCCGCGTCGTGTGCGACTAATGCGTTGATTTTCATGGTGCCTCCGCAAGGTGCTGGCGTTATTGAGTTGAAGGCGGCAGACTATAGTCAACGTGGTGCAGAAATGATAGTAGTTACCTTTTGGTGATCATAGAGGAGTGACACTGATGCCAGCCTGGGTTGACGGCAAGCTGTTTTTTTATGCGGATTCCCCGCCGCGTCGCTTGATGGATTTGTTCTCGCTGAAGTGGAGCAGCATGGTGCTGCACGCGCTTTATCACTGGCCGGGACAGCGTGCGCGCACCGGCGAGTTGCAGCGCAGCCTGCAGGGAATTTCGAAGAAGATGCTGTTTCAAACATTAAAAGAGCTGGAGCAGCGCGGATTGATTGCCCGCCATGTGTATGACGTGATTCCACCGAAAGTGGATTACCGTTTGACGCCGCTGGGACAGACCTTTGCAGCCCCAATCGAACAGATGTACCAGTGGGGACTGGAGAATCAGGCGGCGCTGGATGCAATGGACGCCAACCTGCGCGCGGCTACGGACGTGCCATCAGACGCGCCACCGTCTCACGATCTCTCGGCAAGCGAGGATTAAACACCACCAGGCTCAGGCCGGGCTTACCCTCAACGGCGAAGGTGCTGTATTCGAGTTCCAGCACGCCTTCGTCCGGTAGCCACAGTTGCTTTATCCCTTCGCCATGCTGGCTCACTTCCTGCGATTGCCACAGTTGACGGAAGGTTTCGCTCATCGCGCTGAGTTCTTCCACCAGCGTGCGCACATGCTCGCTGGCACCGGTACGTGCTACGTCGGCACGGAAATTCGCCACCATGTTACGCATGACCTGATGCCAATCCGGCAGGCGTTTTTTCATCTCTTCATTGCTGAACATCATTAATAGAATATTGCGCTGTTCCGGCGGCAGTTGGGCGTAATCCACAAATACTTTGGTCGCCGCATGGTTCCACGCCACCACCTGCCATTCAGCGGTTTTCACCAGCGCGGGCGTGTGCGTCATGCTATCCAGGACGCGTTGCAACGAGGGTGAAACATCCACGCCCGCCTGCCAGGTGACGCCCGGCAAACGATTCTGCGCCAGCAGAAACAGGTGGTCGCGCTCGGCGGCACTTAGCTCCAACGCTTTGGATAACCGTTCCAATACCTCTTCGGAGGGCGCACCACCTCTGCCCTGCTCCAGCCAGGTGTACCAGGTGGTGCTGACGCAGGCGCGCACCGCCACTTCTTCCCGACGCAATCCGGGCGTACGACGCCGCAGCAACGGATAGCCGAGTTTGCCAGCATCCAGTCGCTGACGTCGTTCACGCAGGTAGTTGCCGAGCAGATTGTCGTCTTGTTGGGTCATGGCGTTATCCTGTTAGTGCCTATACCTGTATAAGCTCACGACTTTTCGCCGCGCCGCAGACTTTTATCATAGTGCTTCAACAGCCAGAAATAGGAGTACGAATATGCGACTTTTTGTGACCGGCGCAAGCGGCTTTATCGGTTCGGCCATTGTGAAAAAACTGCAGGCACGCGGCGTGGACGTGCTTGGACTGGCACGCAGTGACGCGTCAGCAGAGAAACTGCACCAGCAGGGAGTCCAGGTGATGCGCGGCGATTTAGAAGATATTGCCAGCCTGCGTAGCGCCGTTGAACAGAGTGACGGTGTGATCCATGCCGGCTATATCCATGATTTCAGCCGCATGGATCACGCAGCGGCTATCGATCAGCAGGCAATTCTGGCGATGGGTGAAGTACTTGCCGGGTCAAACCGTCCGCTAGTGGTGACCACCGGTACTGCATTGGTCTCGCCAGGACGTCTCGCGGTTGAGCAGACTCAACCGGTTTCCGGCGGCCATCCTCGTTCCGACTCCAACATCGCCGCACTCGCGCTGGCGGATAAAGGGGTGCGCGTCTCGCTAGTGCGTCTTCCGCCCACGGTACACGGCGCAGGCGACCACGGCTTTGTGCCGATGATCATTAATATGGCGAAAGAGAAAGGTGCGGCGGTGTATATCGGGGATGGTGCGAATCGCTGGCCTGCGGTGCATCGTGATGATGCGGCGGAGTTATTCTGCCTCGCCGCCGAGCACGCCGAAGCCGGCACGATTTTGCATGCGATTCAGGAAGGAGGCATCCCATTTCGTCAGATCGCCGAAACCATTGGTGCAGGTTTGTCTCTGCCGCTGAAAAGCCTGAGCATGGAAGAAGCGAAAGAGTGGCTGGGCTGGATGGCGTTCTTTGCTTCCATTGATAATCCGGCTTCCAGTGAATGGACACGTCAAACATTTAACTGGCAGCCCACCGGACCGGGACTGCTGCAGGATATGCGTGAGGCGGGCTATTTTTCGCGTTGATTCCGCACCGCCTCTTGCAGGAAATCAATAAACGCGCGGCTTCTTGCGGGAAGAAAACTCCGTTCCTGGTAGAGCAGCGCAATCTCAAGGGGTGCGGGAGCGAGTTCAAGCTCAATCACTTCTAACTGCCCACTTCGAATATAAGGCTCACAAGCCTGCGCTGAAAGGATGGCAAACCCGATGCCTTTCAGTGCAGCTTGCATCGCCATCTCACCACTGTCGACACGGAAAGGACTCAGCACATTGATGTGTCGAAATCCTTTGCCAGTGGTTATAAATTGCCACGCTTGCCCCTGAAGTGCACTTACGGTGGTGATGCAGGGCAGAGCCAGCAATTGTTCTGTATGCGTTGGTCTGGCGTATTCTTGCAGTAAAGTCGGCGCCGCAACAATGTGGCAGGGTAATGAAGCCAGCGGTCGAGCTATGACATCACTGCTGGCGCGCGTGCCGCGACTGATATCAATGACAACATCGCAGTCATCCCACAGTGCCTCTGCTCCCTGCAGACTGGTAGTACAATGGAGTTCAATTCTGGGATATCGCAGTGCAAAGTCAGCCAAAAGATTGCCGAAGATCACTGGTCCTACGCCATTCGGCAAACACACGCGAAGCAGCCCTTCAGGCTCAGTTTGCGCGTGGCTTAATCTGGCTTCCGTCTCATTCACCGAGTCCAGCAGTGGTCGCATGCTGTCAAAAAACATCTGCCCTGCTTCAGTAAGCTTCATTTGACGCGTACTTCGCTGTATGAGTCGCATCCCTAATCGTTCTTCCAGCTGCGAAATCTGGCGACTCACATTCGATGCAGGCATTTTCAAGGCACGCGCGCCGCCGATAAAACTGCCCTTCTCTGCAACGGTGACGAATACCCGCAAAACATTTAAATCGATTCTACTGCGCATCGATTATCCCATTTTTGATAATTAATCCTCTCACTTTATCGCTCTAATCATAATGATGCACGGGCAATAGACTAGGCCTCCTGTAACTTAATGGAGCAAACTATGCCTGTCCTCACTCCGCAATCAGGTTCATTCGCTGTGATCCGCATCGCTGTGATTATCGCTTTTGTTCAATTCACGAATGCCCTCGAATACATGATGTTTAATCCGCTGTTTGCCTACATGGCGTCTCAATTTTCAGTGCCTGTCACTTATGCAGGTTATGTCACGGGGACTTACACCCTGGGTTCAGTGCTATCCGGGTTATGTATTTGGAAATGGATTGACCGCGTTAACGCCAAACGGTTTTTACTGTGGAATATGGCGCTTTTAGGCGCTCTGACGGTGCTGATCACCTTCACGAGCGATTATACCCTGCTGCTGGTTCTACGATTTATGGCGGGCTTAGTGGGAGGAACAACCATGGGTGTGGGGATGAGTTTATTAATCAGCCTCGCGCCAGCGGCATTACGAGCACGGATGATTGCCACCGTCATTGCCGCTTTCTCTGTGGTCAGCATTGCAGGGATGCCGACCATGCTGTTTTTGAGCACACATTTCGGCTGGTATAGCGCAACGAGACTCATTGGTTTGCTGTGCCTGATAGCTTTGCTTCTTATTGCCGGGTTTATTCCTGATGCCCCGCGCAAAATCGCCCCTAAATCATCGATAACAATGACGCCAGAATGGTTGTTTTTCGCCAGCGGGAACGCCATCGCGCAATTCACTCCTATGCTCATCATTCCTGCTTTAGTGCCTTTATTGACCCAACACATGCAGGCTGTGAGCGCCTCGCTGCCCATGCTGTTCTTCATCGGTGGCATCGCTGGGTTGATGGCGACAAAGCTTACCGGAAAACTATTGGCTCACTGGTCCAGCTACACCTTAGCCGTTGTCTCAACGCTGATATTACTGGTCAGCATGCTGCTTCCCATGACAGGTTTGCATGCCAGCGCATTATTCATGGGGCTGTTTCTGAGCGGGGCTTACGGACGATTGGTGGTGGTGTCGTGTGTGACGACGAGATTTCCAAATGAGGCCAGTCGGGCTGGTTTCCTGTCCCTGCAAACGGCGCTGATGTCATTGAGTACCACCCTCACCTTTTTTGTTTCGGCCATGACTTTTGAGATAGCAGCCCCACTACCCATCATATTCTGGGTGCTGGTTGCCGGCAGCGCATTACTCTTGCCACCGCTGATTAAGAGGATGGAAAAAAGGTTAGCGAGACGTGAGGCCTGAGGTGATAAAGGTAGCGGCAGAATCGATCGCCCAGCTAAAAGTTTAGCTCTGGCTCGATAAACTCTGCCGCGAGGGATTAGCCAAACGGCTCTTCGCGTGCCAGCAAGCGTGCTATCACGTTAAGCGCACCTTCGTCGTTATTGCTGTCGGTTTTATAACGCGCAACAGCGGCCACGGGCGCGGCGGCATTGGCCATCGAAAAGCTGTAGCACGCCTGACGCAGCATTTCGAGGTCGTTGGCGCTGTCGCCAATGGCCAGCACTTCGCAATCGTCGATGCCCCATTTTTCCTGCAGCAGCGCGATGCCGTGTGCTTTGTGGCAGCCAGGAATGATCAGATCGACAAAACCAAAGCCGCTGGAGACCGGATGCATAATGTTTTCAATCGCGCCCAGTTCTTTGTGCAGACGATCCATCAGGGCATCCACCCCTTCGTGGGCCAGATTCAACGAAAACTTAAAGATGGTGTCATCGATATCGTACAGATTGTCGCGCTTTTCCAGCCGATGATAGTGATTCGCCAGCATCGCAATCACTTCCTCCGGCATTGAGGTGTGCACATAAGCGCCATTGCGACCGCACACCACGGTGCTGATATCCGGCTCTTTAGCCAGAATATCGAGAATTTGATGGACGCGTTCTGGTGCCAGTTCGCCGCAGAAGATCTCTTCATTGCTGTCTGACACCCAGGCACCGTTCTCGGCGACAAAGGCGATTTCATCTTTGATATCCGGGAAGTAGCGTTGTAACTGGTAATACTGATTGCCACTGGCGACCACAAAACGAACGCCTTTCTCTTTCAACAAGGCGTACTGGCGCGCGAATCGTTGAGCGTTGTACTGTTTGTTGTCATCGAGAAAAGTCCCATCCATATCCACCGCAATCATTTTTACTGCCATCTTGCTCTCCCGTATCGTTTGACCAGCATTCCATCCAGCTGTGAAAAGGTTTTCATAGAGCTTACTCGCGGTGTGGATTAATGAGAATGGTAATAATGAGATTGTTAACCGCTTTCAGAGATTTCCAGTGCCATCTTTTACTGCAAATCCGCCCCTTTTTCCCTGATCCAGACACAGAACATCTCTGCCATGTCCTTTGCGTAGTCGAGAATCTCCGCCTCAGTGCGCGGTGTTTCGGAAAAATGTTTGCCCACGTTACCCAGTGTGCTGTTGATCAGGTCCGCAGCGCGCAGACGTTGATTCTCTTCCAACTGGGGCAATAACTCATACAGGAAGTCACTCATCACGTTTTCACCCGCCGCGCGCGCGGCTGCCACTTCCGGTGCATTACGGTAAAACGGCGCTGCATCGTTAAGTGCGGTCCGCATTGCCGCTTCTTCACACTCTGAGTGCAAGAAAGCGAGCGTGAGTTGGTGCAGACGTTCACCCGCAGGCACATCTCGATTGCGGAGGATTGATCCCAACAGTTCGCCGGTGCGTTGCCACTCCTCGCTCTGTAATCGAAAGAGGATAGCCGCTTTATTGGGAAAGTATTGATACAACGATCCAATACTCACACCCGCCCGTTCCGCCACACGTGCGGTGGTAAACCGCGTGGCGCCTTCCTGCTCTAAAACCTGAGTAGCCGCTTGCAATATCGCGGAAACCAGCTCGCTGGAGCGGGCTTGCTTCGGCCTTTTTCTCTCTGAAATCTTAGCGTTACGGCGTTCAGCCATCTGATGCTCCTGAACACGAATAGTGAAATGCGAATGATTCATCGTATTCTGTTCGCACAGATTAATCTACTGAGAATCATCATGACGACCTTAACTTCCGCGCCATTGGCGCCGCTGCTTAACTACCTGTTCGAACTGGCCGACAATATGGCGCATCCGACCAATGAAGCCTTCCGCGTGATGTCCGATGAAGAGCAAAATCGCCTGTTGCAGAGCAAAACAGATTATCTCGAACTCTATGGTCATCTGAAAAATGTGCCACTAGCGGTGTCGCGTGAAACCGGCAAGTTGCTGTACATGCTGGCACGCAGCAGCAAGGCGCAGTCGATAGTGGAGTTTGGCACCTCCTTTGGGATTTCAACGCTGCATCTCGCGGCAGCGTTACGCGATAACGGCGGCGGAAAGATCATCACCAGTGAATTTGAGCCGGGAAAGGTGGCGCTGGCGCGCAATCATTTTGCTGATGCGGGCGTAAGTGATTTGATTGAAGTGCGCGTGGGTGACGCGCTGCATACGTTGAGCCGCGACCTGCCTGCTGCCATCGATATGCTGGTGCTCGATGGCGCCAAGGCAATTTACCCTGAGATACTGGCGCTGGTTGAACCACATTTGCGCCCTGGTGCGCTGATCGTCGCCGATGATGCCGATTTCAGCCCCGAATATCTCGAACATATGCACAGCGGGCGTGGCTATCTGTCGCTGCCGTTTAACGACGGCGTTGAAGTATCAATGTGGCTGGAACGTTCACAGTAATCAGCACCCAGAGCCTGTGCTCTGGGTGATTTTTATTTCCGATACTGCGCTTCGACCCGTTCCTGCTTGATCTTGGCATCAATGGAGAGTTCTGCGGTGGGGCGTAGCAACAGGCGAGCCAGGCCAATGGGATCGCCCGTATCACGACAGTAACCATATTCGCCTTGATGGATGCGCTGCACTGCCGCATCAATTTTTGGTAGCAGGCGGCTTTCGCGATCAATCTGACGAAACAATAAGCGTAACTCCTCTTCGCGGATCGCTTTGTCCGCTTCATCTCCTTGCTGTTCACTGCGTTGCAGCTGCGTTTTCAGGTAGTCGATATGTTCGAGCAGTTCCTGACGCTCAAAACGTAATAAGCGCAAAAAATACTCACTCTGGTGAGGATTCATATACTCTTCTGGCGGCATACTGAGAAGGTTTTGCTGCTCGGCTGATGTAGGTTTGGTCATGTTGAAATTCCTTAACAGCTTCGTGTTAATGTTATATCGTCACATTTCAAATCATTCATTGAGGTTGCTGCGATGAAGACCACTGTTCCTCTGTTGCTTATCGCCATAGCATCGGCAAAAGCAGGTGCCTTTCAGGCAAAGATTGATACGTTAAAACTGGCGCAAAAGCCGGATACCGCAGTGGCCAACGTCGATTTGACGCAGCCTCTGGCGACGGCGGAAGTGCATGCGGCGCTGTTAAAGCCCGTATCCGGCTGCCAGTGTCCGTTCTGTACGCAAATGCGTGCGCTGGCGGGCTAACTCAGGCGGATACACGCGCGACGCGCTGCGGCCAGGGATCGGCAAATTCGCCGCCACTTTGCCACCATGCAAGCTCCTCTTCATTAAGAAAGCAGCGTTTCAGGGCGACGGTAAAGGCTTTCACTTCATCCGGTTCACCAATCACCGTTAAACTGCAGCGCCGATCGCCAAATCGCCCCGGCATTTTTGCCACTGCCTGTTCGACCGCCGCGCGCTCCTCTGCAGTGAGCGGACTATCACGATGATTCAGAATTCCCGCTTTCCAGTAACTGATAAATTCCAGACTGATGCTGCCCGTGGCCTGATTCCACAACAGCGCTAGATCATCGCGCGTCGGCAACCAGAAAAAGCCTTTACTGCGATAGATGCCCGCGCCCATAAAGTGGTGGCAGGTATCCCACAATCGCTGCGGATGGAATGGACGATCGTCGTGAATCACTTCGGAAGTCATTTGCCACGCACCGGGATCAATGGCATCCACCTCATCCGCTAATTCTTCAATTAACTGCGCGACCCGCCCGAAATCGTAGGACGGCATCGCCATGAGTTCACTCAGAGAGAGATTTCCCCGCGATACCGCCATCACTGCCACATAGGGATTGAGTGGATGAATGGCCTGGGCAATGCGGGTAATGCTGGAAGACGGCAGCCGATCATTTTTAGTGAGCAGCAGATGGCTGCAAAACATGATTTGTTCTGCCAGCAGATTCTCGATGCGCCGCTCGTGACGAGTCAGATTGGCCTGCAAACGAGGAATCAGCGCTTCGCCCTGCTGGTAATCATCATTCAGCATCACGCTGTCGACCAGCGATAAGAATCCATTGAGTTGCACTTCAGCATGGTCGCGGAAATAACGCACCAGCGGCAACGGATGGCTGCTGCCCGAGGTTTCCAGCAGGATCAGATCCGGACGATGTGCGTTGAGCATCGACTCAAGTGCGGCATCGAGTTTTTCGATACCCGTTCGGCTGCTAATACTGTCGGCCGAGAGCGTAATGAAATTGTGTTTACTGGCGTTGACGATTTCAGTGTTGGCAATCAGCACGCCATCGACGTCCAGTTCGCTCATATCATTGACGATGACGCAGACTGCAAGTTGCTGTTTATGCGCCTGAACCAACAGACTTTTTAATAGCGTTGTTTTGCCTGCACCAAGAAAACCGTTGAGAATGGTGAGGGGGATTTTTTGCATCGTGACCTCTTGCTGCCGCACGTTGCGGCTGGGTTTGCCATCCATGGCGTCATGCCGTTCCGTTAAACCAGGTTCTGCCTAAGTACCCGCTGGGGAACTGCGCTTCGCTCAGGCAGAAATATGTGGCCGGGCGCTCAGTTCATTGCACCGTCAACGATCTGCCTGGTTCCTCGCGTTTATTTTCCTCAGTGAAACCAGGGTTCAAACGGGTCCGGATATTCGGCCCAGTTTTCCGGGCCCTGCGCCATCTCTTCGTCAGTCAGCAGCGCATGTTCCAGCTGGTTGCGCAGACGGGCTTCATCCATCTCAATACCAATAAACACGATTTCCTGACGCGCATCGCCAGTGCCTTCGACCCAGTTCTGCATGATGTATTCCAGCGTCTCGGGATCTTCCGGCCAGCGCTCTTTCGGCGCACTGGCCCACCACATGCCTGCTAAGCCCTGACGCGTCACGCCACCGGCCTGTGACCAGGAACCGGCATAGTGAGGACGACTGGCGAGCCAGAAGAAGCCCTTAGACCGCACCACGCCTTTGAGATCGCCTTCAATGACGCTGGCGAAGCGGGTGGGATGGAAAGGACGACGCGCGCGGAACACAAAGTTGCGGATGCCATACTCTTCGGTTTCTGGCGTATGTGAACCGCGCAGTTCTTGCAACCAGCCGGGGGCTTGTGAGGCCGCATCAAAATCAAATAAACCGGTATTCAGCACTTCCTTCAGTGCAACCTTGCCAAACTCAGAGGTCACCACGCGTGCGCGCGGGTTAAGAGAATGCAATATCGCCAGCAAGCGGGCTTTTTCCGCTTCATCAATCAAATCGGTTTTGTTCAGAATCAGCACGTCGCAGAACTCAATCTGATCCACCAGCAGATCCACTACCGTGCGTTCATCTTCTTCACCCAGCGATTCACCGCGGGATTTGATGCTCTCGTTGGATTCGTAATCGCGCAGGAAATTGAAGCCGTCCACGACGGTCACCATGGTGTCCAGCGCAGCGACTTCTGACAGGCTCTGACCATCTTCATCGGCAAAGGTAAAGGTTTCCGCCACCGGCAGCGGTTCGGAAATACCGGTAGACTCGATCACCAGGTTATCGAAACGGCCATCTTTTGCGAGGCGATCGACCTCCAGCAGCAGATCTTCACGCAGCGTGCAGCAGATGCAGCCGTTACTCATCTCGACTAACTTCTCATCGGTGCGCGACAACTCCGCCCCGCCCTCACGCACCAGAGCGGCATCGATATTCACTTCCGACATATCGTTGACGATCACTGCCACGCGGCGACCTTCACGATTGTTGAGAATATGGTTAAGCAGCGTGGTTTTGCCCGCGCCGAGAAAGCCGGAGAGGACAGTAACCGGCAACTTTTTAAAATTCGGGGATAATGATGACATTGCAACTCCTTCAACATGACAAGTGCAGGTGCGGTGACATGCCACACCAAACGTTATAATTGATATGTTATAACATAACAATTACGGTTGTCATTGCGTCGAAGAAAGATTGTTGTTTAAGGCAAATAAAAAGCGGGCCGTTTCGGCCCGCTATAAAGCATTACTTGTTATCGGGATAGCTTAGATTGATCGCTTCATCCGGTAACTTAGTGAATTTTTGCACGATGGTGCGGAAGTCGGCGTTAGGCGTCAAATCGGCAAACTGTTGCGGATAAAGGTCTTTTGCCAAAATTTCCATCCCCACGAGGCGGGAAGGGTGGCTATAGAAATGATGGTAAACGCCATAAACACGGCCAGATTTCACAGGCTCGCACTGTGCCAGCCCGGTACGTTCCAACAGTGTCAGGAAGGTGGCTTTCACCTCTTTCGGCTGCACGCCGTAGCCGAATGGCAGCACGTTGGTGTTAGGGCGCTTTGAACCGGTCATGATGTAAACGTCCGGTTTCATCGCAATAATTTTTTCCAGCGCGATAAAGCCCACGTTGCCCGGCAATAGCTCGGAACCAATATTCTTACCGCCTACGGCTTCGACTAATCCGCCCCAGCCATTGTGACTGTGAGTGAAGCAGCAGTTATCGCTGTTACCGGCAATCGGCTCAATAAACACAGTCGGTTTGTTCTTCACCTCAGCCACGCCTTTGGTGATGCGATCAAACCTCTGCTGATAGAAGTCGGTATAGGCCTTAGCCTGGCTCTCACGGTTCAACACTTTGCCCAACAGCGTGACGCTGGGTGCCGTGTTTTGCGCGGGGTGCAGTTCATAATCTACAAACACCACGGGAATATGCAGATTATTCAGCGTACTCAATACACCTGACTGTTGCAGCGCCGGTTTCGCGCGCAGTTGGGCAATCATCATGTCGGGCTTTTGCGCCAGCACGCTTTCCAGATTGACCTGGCCCTGGTCGCTGAAGCCCATATCGACAATTTTGGTCGCTTCAGGCCATTTGCCTTTCAGCAGATCCCAGGTTTGGGTGTCTTGTTTCTTCGGCAGGTTATTCCACGCCACCACACGCTTAAACGGGTCATCACGATCCAGCAGCGCCAGCGTCAAAATATCGCGGCCATCCTGCAGGATAATGTGTTGCGGTTCTTTAGTGATGGTTTGCGTGTTGCCGTCCATATCGGTGACGGTTAACGGGTAAGTGGTAGCCGAAGCCGCCGTGGAAGCCAGTAATCCCATTGCCAGTAGCAGGCGCGTTTTCATCCTAAAACTCCGTGGTAAAAAGAATAGTTATTATTATCAATTACCTTAACACAACCTTAAGGGCCGAAAATAAACGCCAGGACAATGGGTTGTAACCGAGTGTTAATGTTGAATGATGAAGGTTGGATGGCAGATGGCAGATGGCAGATGGCAGATGGCAGATGGCAGATGGCAGATGGCAGATGGC
>NZ_DAMDQC010000109.1:12281-14289 GCF_032082325.1 Pantoea sp. CTOTU50773
AGATGGATTATCCGTTCCCTGCAGGCAGCCCGCAAGCCGCCGCAGCAGGGAAATGCGCGTCAGGTGAAATCGGACAGCTTCTGCCCGGAGGTAATCAACTCCTGCAACAGCATCTGCCGACGCTCTTGCGACGTATCACGGCTGACCATAAAGCAGATCGCCGCCACCGCCTGGCCGCTGCGTGAGCGAATCGGCGCGGCCATACAGCAGGTAAAGCTTTCGGAGAGCCCTTCCGTCATGCAATAGCCCAGCCTACCGGCATGATGGATTTCATCGAGAAACGCCTGCTTATCGAGAATCTGCCCGCTGGCCAGACGGTAATCTTCTTCTGGAATCAAATCGAGGATCGCGCTATCAGACCAGTTACTCAGCAGTAAACGCCCAGTCGCGGTCCAGGTGATGGGCACGCGTACGCCGATATCTGAGGTGATCTTGAAGGGGTGCGCGTTGCTGCTCTCGGACAGCACCACCGTGTACTTGTTGCCCTCCAGCATACAAAGCTGCACTGTTTCGCCATGGCGCGCCACAATCTCGACCATCAACTGATGCGCGCGCCGGATCAGATCGTTGTGCGCCATGTAATCCGCACCGTAATAGTGCATCTCGCGACCGAAAAACACCGCACCATCTGCATCTAATTCCACCAGCCCGGCTTCACTGAGCAAACTGACCAACTCATAAACGCTGGATCGGGGTGCGCCAGTGGCATCGATCAAATCGCGCATCGCCATCGGCTGACGGGCGATATGCAACTGACGGAAAATATCAATAACCCGGTCAACACCGCGCGCCCGTGACGGTTTTTCATCCGGCATACGCTTACTCCCCTGTTGCATTGGTGCGATTGGAATACATGAAAAAAGAAAAGCATCATACACCCCAATGCAACAATTACCCATCCCCGTAAAAATAAAAATTAGTCACTGACGTTATATTATGGCGACCTATTTTGGGGCCTCATTTTGGCGCAACGATTTTTTGCTGACATTAAAAATGTTCGACGAAGGTCACATTCTTATTAAACGAACACTCCGCAATAAATTTATTTTGCGATCCCGACTACATCACAAAAAATTAAATAGCCGATCACATATTGCAAAAGCAAATCCACTGTGCAAATCTTGCCCTATCCGGTATTGCAGATTTGAGTCTGATATATCGGACAGACTAACAACTCCAGAAATGAGGCAATTTGCATGACGATAAAACGTTATGGCATTGAAGGCGGGACCGGCACTGGTGGGCAAATGTTGCCCTTCGCCCGTGCGGTAGAGGCCGATGGCTGGCTGTATATCTCAGGCCAGACGCCGATGCGCGACGGTGAAGTGGTGGAAGGCGGTATCATTGAACAGACCCAGTTAGCATTTGATAACTGCCTGACCATCATGCGCGAGGCAGGTTATCGCGTGGAAGATGTGGTACACGTCACAGCCGTGCTGACCGACGCACGCTACTTCAGTTCCTTTAATAAAGTATTCAGTGAGATATTCAGTGGAAATCCACCGGCACGCATTTGCAGCGTGCAGGATTTAGTGGTCGACTGCAAAGTGGAAGTGGATATGAAATGCTTCCGCGCCGATCGTAAATAATTATTACGGTTAAAACAGGCTGACGATTTTTTATTTTCTTCGCCAACACCAGGACAGCCTGTTATTAATTGATGCTTTTCATTTTGCTGTGAAATATCGGTGTTACGCCGACTCATAACCATTTTATAGAGAGCATAAAATGAACACAACATCGCTTAAATTCGGCGCCGCTGCGCTGGCGTTACTGGTTTTAGCTGGCTGCACACCCACCGAAGTAAAAAAAGAGGCTGGCACCGCACCGCAATCGGCCCTGCAGAACGTACTGCAACGCGGCCCGCTCCGTGTCGACGACTGCCTGAGCTTTGCCCCCTTTGGTCTTTATGTCAAAGACGGCAACCCGGATGGTCATGACGGTGATTTGGCCAACGCACCGGCCAACGAGATGGGCGTGAAACTGGAGAAGGTGAATACCACCAGCG
>NZ_DAMDQC010000110.1:0-14249 GCF_032082325.1 Pantoea sp. CTOTU50773
TCGACGGTGGTGCACAGAAGCGTTGCTTCACTGACATTCGCGATGGTATCGAAGCGTTGTTCCGCATCATTGAGAACAAGAACAACAACTGCGACGGTCAGATTGTCAACATCGGTAACCCGGAAAACGAGGCGAGCATCAAAGAGCTGGCGGAACGTCTGCTGGCAAGCTTCGAACGTCATCCGCTGCGCGACCAATTCCCGCCGTTCGCCGGTTTCCGCGAAGTAGAGAGCAGCAGCTACTACGGTAAAGGTTATCAGGACGTCGAGCATCGTAAGCCGTCAATCAAAAATGCGCGTCGCTTGCTGGACTGGACGCCGACCATTGAGATGGATACCACGATCGATAACACGCTGGATTTCTTCCTGCGCACCGTTGAGTTGCAGGATAAGCCATGAAGAAAATTGGTTTGCGCGTAGATGTTGATACCTGGCGTGGAACCAAACTCGGCGTTCCGGCGCTGCTAGAGCAGTTTAGCCTGCATCAGTTGCAGGCCAGTTTCTTCTTTAGCGTTGGGCCGGATAACATGGGGCGCCACTTGTGGCGCCTGATGAAACCGCGCTTCTTATGGAAAATGCTGCGCTCGCGCGCAGCTTCACTCTACGGCTGGGATATTTTATTGGCTGGTACGGCCTGGCCAGGACGTGAGATTGGCCGCGGTCTGGAGGAGATCATCAGCGCCACAGCCGATCATCATGAAGTCGGTCTGCACGCCTGGGATCACTTTGCCTGGCAAACCTGGGCAGGCGTGTGGTCAGAAGAAAAGTTGCTGGAACAGATTTCGCGTGGGAAAGCCGCACTGGAAGCGATTATCGGTGACGCTGTCACTTGCTCTGCCGTGGCCGGATGGCGGGCGGATGGCCGCGTTGTCGCCGCTAAGCAGACCTTCGGTTTCAGCTATAACAGTGATTGTCGTGGTACTGGACCCTTCTTGCCGCGTCTGCGTGATGGCAGCTTAGGCACGGTGCAAATCCCCGTGACATTGCCTACCTGGGATGAAGTCGTCGGACAGTCAGTTAGCGCCGCTGACTATAACGATTTCATTCTTGAGCAGATGCTCGCAGCCGAAGGATCGCCGGTGTACACCATTCATGCTGAAGTTGAAGGCATTATCGGTTCTAAGGCGTTTGGCGAGTTGTTAACCCGCGCAGAGCAACAAGGCATTCACTTCTGTCCTCTGAGCGAGTTGTTACCTGACGATCTCAGCACACTCCCGCAGGGCAATCTGGTACGTGGGCATATACCCGGACGCGAAGGCTGGCTGGGCTGCCAGCGCTAAACGTTAACAGGAAACTTTATAGGAACCACGGATGCGTACAGGCACCAAAACGGCGCTGCTCCTGGCGCTTTTCGCGCTTTATTATCTTATCCCGATCGAATTCCGCGCCTTATGGCAGCCGGATGAAACCCGCTACGCTGAAATCAGCCGTGAAATGCTGGTTAATGGCAATTGGGTGGTACCGCACTTCTTTGATTTGCGTTATTTCGAAAAGCCCATAGCGGGTTATTGGGTCAACAATATCGGCCAGCTCCTGTTTGGCCATACCAACTTCGGTGTACGCGCCGGTTCGATTTTTTGCACCACGCTCAGTGCAGTGCTGATTTATTGGCTGGGCCATCAGATGTTTGCCAGCCGGAAAATCGCACTGACCGGCAGCATCATTTTTCTCACTTCGCTTCTGGTGTATGGCATTGGCACTTACGCGGTGCTGGATCCTATTCTGCTGTTGTGGATGGTTGCCGCAATGTGCAGCTATTGGCTGGTGGCGCAAGCTTCTACTACGCAACAGCGTCTCTGCGGTTATGTGCTGCTGGGCGCAGCCTGCGCGATGGGCTTTATGACCAAGGGCTTCCTTGCGCTGGCGGTGCCGGTATTGGCGATAGTGCCCTGGGCGATTTGGCAAAAACGCTTCGGCGAGCTATTACGCTGGGGACCTTTGACGATCATCGTTGCCGCACTGCTCAGTGCGCCGTGGGCGCTGGCCATTTATCGCCAGGAAGGGGATTTCTGGCATTACTTCTTCTGGGTTGAGCATATTCAGCGCTTTGCAGAGAAAGATGCACAGCACAAAGCCCCCTTCTGGTATTACCTGCCGGTGTTGCTGGCGGGATGCCTGCCGTGGCTGGCGCTGCTGCCGGGCTCACTGATGGGCGCATGGCGCCAGCGTCGTCAACATGCGGGAGCCGTTTACCTGTTAAGTTGGGTGATCTTGCCACTGCTGTTCTTTAGCATCGCTAAAGGCAAACTGCCGACCTACATTCTGCCGTGCTTTGCACCTTTAGCACTGTTGATGGCGCATTACGCCCACAGTGGTTCTGCACAATTAGTGAAGGTGTTTAAAGTTAATGGCTGGATAAACCTGCTGTTTGGCGCCATAACCACCTTAGTCCTGTTGGTGGTGGTTGCGCCATGGGGATTGGCGCACAAGCCCGTTTATACCCATGATGAAATACTGCCGTTAATCTGTGGCGTACTGGCCTTTGCCGGCTGGGGCATTATGGGGTGGTTCAGTCTCAAACCGGGTGCCTGCCGTTGGCAACTGGCGGCGCTTTGTCCGTTAACGCTGGCGCTACTGATCGGCTTCGCGATACCGCAGAAGGTTAGTGACTCCAAACAGCCGCAGAGTTTTGTACAGGCTGTGCATCATCAACTGGCAGACAGCCGTTATCTGCTGGCTGACAATCCTGGCATCGCGGCTGCGGTGGCATGGGAAACTGAGCGCAGTGATATCACTTTCTATGATGCCAAAGGCGAACTGCAATACGGTCTTAGCTATCCCGATGCGAAAACGCGCTATGTTGATGGCGCAGCATTTGCTGACTGGCTGCGTGAACATCGTCGCCATGGCAAAGTGTCCGTGGTGATGATGCTCAACTCGGGCGAGAACGGGCCTGACCCTGCAATGCCAACGCCGGATGACGTTTATCGTCAAGGTCGACTGGTCTATTACGGTTATAACGCGACACCATGAACCTGTTGCTTATTCTTCTGGTCAGTTTGTTGAGCTGCGCCGCCCAGCTTTGTCAAAAGCAGGCGGCGTATCTGGGGATGCGCCACGGCAAGAAGCAGCTCATCTTGTGGATTGCGCTGAGCCTCTTTTTGCTCGGCGTGGCGATGTTGCTATGGCTGCTGGTATTGCGTGTGGTGCCGGTCAGCGTGGCCTATCCGATGCTGAGTCTCAACTTCGTGTTGGTGGCCATAGCAGCTAAGTTGATCTGGCGTGAGACATACACCTTGCAACAATGGTTCGGTACGCTGGCGATTGTTGCCGGGGTCGCGCTGATGGGGAGCCACCTATGAAAGGGGTGATCCTCGCACTGTGTAGCGTGCTGCTGGTGTCGCTGGCGCAATTGGTCCTGCGTGCCGCGATGCTACATTTCCCGCCATTGACTGCAATCCTTAGCCCGCAATTCTGGCAGCATCTGCAGCCGCTGCTCCTGCTCGGTCTGGGACTTGGTGCGTACGCATTATCGATGCTGTGCTGGATGCTGGCGCTACGTCATATGCAGCTTAACCGCCTCTATCCGTTGCTGAGCCTGAGTTATGTGCTGGTGTGGCTGGCAGCTATTTCGTTGCCAATGTTCGGTGAAGCCTTCCGCTGGAGCAGTTTTGCCGGTGTTGTATTGATTGTGTTTGGATTGTTGTGCGTTTCACTGCCGCGTAAACCTTAGCCGCAGAACGTTAGATGTGACCGGCGATCCCCATGGAACCAAAGCGGGGACCACATTTCGTCGACGAGCAACATGGCGTGACACTGTCACCTTATCAGGCGTAAATGCTTTTCACTGAGGTCAGCGAGCGAGGGTGCACCCAGCATGCCCAGATCGCGACTGACTTCATTAGTGATAAGGTCAATGGCCCACTCAACCCCCGATGTTCCGCCTACTGCACTTGCATAGTTAAAAGGCCTGCCAACAAAGCAGGCCCTTGCCCCCAGCGCCAATGCTTTGATGGCGTCGGTGCCACGTCGGATGCCGCTGTCCATCATCACCGTCATATTTCCCGCAACGGTGACAATCTCGGGCAGGACACAAATCGGCGGGATCACCGTATCCAAATGACGACCGCCGTGATTCGAGACCACAATGCCGTCGATGCCAATGGATCTACAGCGCAATGCATCATTTCGACTCAGAATGCCTTTAATAACCATCACGCCCGTCCAGCGCTGACGAATATGTTCGATATGCTGCCAGGTGAGATGGCTGCGCCCACTGAAGTCACGCACGGCATTTTTGGAAAACAGCGGTGCGCCACGCACTGCGTTGTTGTTCTCGAAATAAGGTATGCCCGAGGTCAGTAAGGTTTTCAACAGTGTGCCGTAAAGCCAGCGGGGATGGGTGACGCCTTGCCACGCCAAGGCCAGACTGGGGCGGAATGGCGTGGAAAATCCGGCGCGCACGTTGTTTTCCCGGTTAGCTTTGACCGGCGTATCCACCGTCACGACCAGTACGGATATGCGCGCTCGCTTGACGCGATCCACCAACGCATCAATCTCTTCCAGCGTCTTTGGCAAATAGGCCTGGAACCACATCGCCGGATTAGCCGCAGCCACGTCCTCCAGTGGAATCAACGAGGAACCGCTCATAATAAAGGGCACGTTCTTGCTCGCCGCTGCCCGCGCTAAAGCAATATCGCCCTGAAAACCGGTGATGGCAGAGATGCCCATCGGCGCATTACCCACAGGCGCCGCATAGCGATGCCCAAACAGATCTACCTCAGTATTACGTTGCGACACATCGACCATGTTTTCAGGTATCAGGCCGTAATGAGCATAGGATTGCTGAATGTGATGGAGCGCAATGTTGTCCTCAACACCACCGGACACAAGCGAACAGCGGATGGGGCAGACGCTTTTGGGCATATTTCTCGAAATCATTTAACGAGAGGCAACGTTGATACAGTTTGCGCATGGGCTAGCGATTCAGCTGTGAGGATAAAGAAGAGAAAAGTCATGCTATTGCAAGAAGGGGGTCTGGCAAATGCTTTAAATGGCATTGCATAACTGAATAAAGCATATGGGCGCACCTTAGTGCGCCCATCGTTAATTAATGTTGTTCCCAGGTATGATATTCGCCATCACGTCGGCCTGGAGCCGTTTCAGGCAATCGCAGCAGGCCTACAACGGAAATCACCCCTAGTACTGCAACATACAGCGCCAGGCCATACCAGTGCCCATCGGTGGCCTGCAGGATTTTCACCGCGACTAAGCCAAGCACGCCACTGCCAATTAACGATCCCACCTGCCAAATCACTGCAATGCCGCTGCAGCGAATATGCGTCGGGAACAGTTCCGGGAACCAGGAAGCCTGTGGGGCGTAGCACATACTGTGGCCCAGCGTCAGCGCGACAATCATCGCAATTTGCGTTAGCCAGTAGCTGTTTTGGGACAGGGCATAAAAGAACGGCACGATGGAAATCACAATCAGCAGTGCACCCATCATGTATACCGGTTTGCGACCGATCTTATCGGATAACGCCCCCATCAGCGGAATGGCAAATACCTCGAGTATCACAGCCACAATCATGCTGTTCATCAGTATGCCGGCGTCGAGATTGTTGGCTTTGCCCCACGCCAGGATAATCACCGTGAAGAGGGCAAAGGCGCAAGCTTCAATTAATTTAGCCGCCACACCATTGATGACTAATTTCGGATTACCGCGAATCACTTCTTTTAACGGACGCGATTCGGCGGCCTTGGTTTCGCGAATGGCGGCGAACACTGGCGATTCATCGATGCGCAAACGAATAAACAATCCTACGATGACCAGCACTGCGCTCAGTAAGAAGGGCACGCGCCAACCCCAATCCATCATTTGTTCCGCGCTCAGGGAGGCATTAAGAATTGCGAACAGTGCCAGCGGCAGCAGGAACCCAACCGGCGCACCGATTTGTACCCAGCTGGCAAAAAAACCACGACGTGATGCTTGCGAATATTCTGCGGTCATCAGGACCGCGCCAGCTTGTTCGCCGCCCACGCCAAAACCTTGCATCAGGCGAATAGCGATCAACAACACCGGTGCCCAGATGCCGATCTTTTCATAGGTTGGCAGCAAGCCAATACAAAAAGTACCGAGACCCACTATCAGGATGGTGGCCACCAGCGCTTTTTTACGTCCCACTTTGTCACCAATATGGCCAAAAACGATGCCGCCAATCGGCCGGGCGAGGAAGCCAACGGCATAAGTTGCAAACGCGGCGAGGGTGCTGATCAAAGGGTCGTGGCTGGGGAAGAACAGGTGGCCAAAAAACAGCACTGCAGCCGTGCCATAGGCAAAGAAATCATAATATTCCGCCGCGGTGCCAATCGCCGAAGCACTGGCGACACGACGAATGAGTGAGGTGTGATTTCCCTGTGCCGTTTGGGTCTGAGTAAAAGTGGAAGATGCCATAGTCAAAATCCTGCAGGTTTATAATTTTAGACTACCATACAAGGATGTTTGTTGCGCGAACGATCACAAATTTAAGATGGCGAGAATTTACATCCTCGCTTTGATTCCTGCCTTCGAGAATCGACAGCATATCAATTTTGAGTCAATTATTTCCGACCCGCTACAGCGCTGCGATTATTAATCTTCATAACGTTAATATTCAAAATAGAACGGATCTATTTCACTGGGGAATCGTTTTTTCTGTTATCGGCGAATATCGATAATAAGAATATATAAACCTCAATAAACCCAGTAATGAATGGACTTTAAATTTAGTCTAATGCATTGATATAAATGAAGATGAGCCCATTAAAATTATTCCGTTTTACCTGCTGATTTTCAAGGGTTAATTCTTAATTTGACTTAAATTTCCCTGTTCACCTTAACTCCAGCTAGACGTTTTCTTTACGAAATGGTGAGATAACTCGACATAATGCACTCTCCATTCTTGTTCTCACGTTTATTAAACCAATCGTCATGCGCGGTATTAGTTTTTGCCGCGCGAAAAATATTATTTTCTCTCTGGAGGAAAGGATGTTATTTAAATTAAAACCGCTGGTTATCAGTTTGCTGGCTGCACAAGGCATTATGATTCCTGCGATGCAAACCAATGCCGCCGTTATTCAACCCTTTGACCCTGCGAAAAATGACAACAAAGTGGGGGTGTTTTGCGTGTGCAACGGCAGCACACAATCGCTAACGGGGTTGCCGCAATTTACGCCGGGTAAAAGTGGCGAATTGCAGGTCTCCATTGGCGAGTTACAGGATCAAGGCCGGTTGGTGACAGATAACAACTTATTAGGTAAAGAGAGGTTGAGCTTGGGGGTGCAGGATTTCACGATCTCCGTGCCTAATGAGGATCACCGCTCTTACAGCAATTTCCAGACTTACAACACTGCCGCGTTAAGCAATCTCGCGCCGGTCGATAGCAGCACCCTGGTCACCGATTTCGAAGAGGTGAAGAATCAGCAGTACATTGATGCGCGTGTTGCCTCAGTGAGTAATGGCACTATCAACGTACAACTAGGCACTGAGGGAGCCAGCACGGTGGCAAATGGTTGGGAGATGGCGGCAAAGCAGAGCCGCTTATTCACTGCCAGCAACAAAGGCAACATGAACTGGGATTCGGATAACCGTATCACATCCACCGCGACGCAGATTCCTGCCGTGTCGCGATGGGGTCTGAATGTGGACAATCTGGTGGCGTATAACGGCGCATTTAGTGTGACCAGCCTCTATGGCGATACCACCGACTTTAACGTGACGTCGTTGAGCGACCTGCAAAATTACAACGACTGGCTGATTGAGCAACTGCAGAATGGCCAAATTAGTTCCGCTGACTACAACAACAAATTTAATAAAGCAGTGACGCTCAGCAGCGGGCAGGTGGTGTGGGGAGTGAATACCCCGGATGACGATGAAGCTTTCCTGCCAATAGGCGAGCGCGTGGTGCTCAGCGCTGACGGTGCCAATGCGCGTGCCACTATTGAGGCAGGAAAAACCCTTGAGGTGTCGAATGCCAACGGCGGAGCGATGCGCGCGGACAATGGTGCCACCGCAACCATTAACGGCAAGTTAGCGAGTACCGCTAGCGGAATCACCGATAATGATGCCCTGGTATTAACCAACGGCAGCAGCGGCATCAACAACGGTGTGATTAATAGTGGTTTCTTTAATAACGCCGATGGGAGTGGCATTGATACCAGCACGCTCGGCATTAACGGATTAGCGGTGAATGCCAGTGATAGTCACTTTATCAACAACGGCATTATCAACAGCGCGGGATCAGCCGTTGTGCTGGATAACAGCGAAGGGGTGAATAACGGCACCATCAATCTGGTCGGCGACAACGGCAGTGCAACAGCGGTGACGCTTAGCGGCGATGCGAGCACCTTTACTAACAACGGCACAATCTATCTTGGCCGTACGCCGCAAAATCATCCCGGTGATGCAACGTCTGACATTATGCTGGATAGCGCCACCGGTATCCTTCAGTTGGGTCGCAACAGCGCAGTCAACAACGGCCACATCATCATGGGTTCGGGCGTACAAAGCGGCGCGGCGATGAGCGTGTCTGGCGGCGCGGATGCCGTCACCCTGAATAATGGCGTCATTGATGTCAATGGTCGCGGCACTGGACTGGCGGTGATGGACTCTGGCAGCGGCGGTCAGGTGGGCAATGCCGGAGTGATTAACCTGAATGGCGATAACGGTACCGGCCTGTTGGTGACGGCGAATGACGGTGCTCTTTCGCACGCCTGGTTGAGTGGCCCAATCAGTATTGCTGGCAATGCAAATGTCACGGAAGGAACACGTAACACCGCAGTATGGGTGAAGGGTATCAATAGCGGCGTCGCTTCGGCGGAGATCACCGGACCGATCACCTTAAACGGAGTTGGCGCGATTGGGATACGCGCGGAAGGCAATGCCACGGTGAATGTGTCGCAGGCGGCTCTACCCACGGGTAATAGCGGTGCCGATCAAATCACCTTTCTCGCTATGGGGCCGAACGCAAAAATTTTACTGCCCGAGAATGGCCACTACGGCGTAACGGGAAATAACGCATCCATCTTTCGTGTGCAGGATGGCGCGAGCTTTGATGGCAGTGGCATGACGTTAACTTCAAACGGCAACTTTTCCACCGCCGTCCTGGACAGTGGTGATAACACCACGGTCAGCACTGGCAATGCCATCTTTAATCTCGGCGAAAATGGCATCGGGTTGCGTATTGAGGGTGCTGCGCAGGGCACGATTGACGCTGCAACTACCGTCAATATGAATGGCATACATAGCATCGTGGCACAGGTACAAGGCAATCGTACCGACTTCAATGGCAATATTACCAACTCCACAACGCTGCCTTACACCAACACGCTGCTGACTAACAATGCCAATATCTATGGCTCGCAGGATCGGCAGATTGGTTTTATTGCCAGTAGCTCTGGGCAGCTGATCAATAACGGTGATATCGCACTGGAAGGCAGCAACACGGTGGGGATTGGCTCGCTCGGCGGGAATGCCACCAACAATGGCACTGTGTCGATCACGAATGGCAGTAGCGGGCTTTACACCGAGGGTTATACCTATTCGGTTGGCGCTCGTGCGACCAACAACGGCGCGATCAATGTCTCCGCCGGCAATGCCAGCGCGACACAGGCTTCCGTGGGCGGCGTAGCTTTTGGGGACGCAGCTTATTTCTACCAAAATGGCACCATCAATCTGTACGGTGAACATGCGGTGGGTGCGCAGGCGGGCAATGGCGGAACGGTAGTGATTAGTGAAGGCAGTCAAATTGCATTCCATGCTGCCAATCAAATCGGTTATCAGGCGCTTGAAGGCTTTAGCAGCATTAGCAACAGCTCCAATTTGACGACGGATGCGGAGAACATCTCGTTACTGAGTGCAGGCGACGGCGGCTATATCAATAACCAGGGTACCGTCACCGTCAATGGCAACAACAGCCGCGCGGTTGCACTGACGGATGGCGGCCTTCTGATCAACAGTGGTTCGATTTCCGCTTATAAAGGTGTGGCTTTGGATGCCTCATCAGGAGCGTCAACTTATCGGCAAAACAGTGGACAGATCTATTCCGAAGGGACCGCTGCCATTCGTGTTGGCAATGGCGGTTCGCTTAACATTATTGGTGATGGGCAAGGTGAACAGTACAACAGTTACAGCAGCAATATCTGGTCCAGCGGTGACGCAGACACGGTGGTGATTGATAACGGTGCCGCAGGGTTTATCGCCGATCATGTGGAATTGAGTGGTGCCCGTAATCTTATTAATAACCGCGCTGAAACCAGCAATATTGCACTAAATTATGTGCGACTGGACGTCATGGGCGGTAATGGCATTCGCTCGGCAACGTCGTTCGGCTATGACGACCATGTTTATATCAACGTCAGCAGCAACAGCCTGACCAACGCGCCCGGCATCGGCTATCTGTTTGCTAATGAAGATGGTTCTGTCACCCACAACGATTTGACCCTCGGTCCCAATTACACCATTTTCCTTTCGGGTGCCAATACTACCGGCGTACGCGCTAATACGACCGGCAGAGTGATCAACGAAGGCTTTATCGGTGTGTATGACTTTAGTGGCGGATCGGCGATTGTCACTGACACCGCCAGTGAAGTGATTAACCGGGGCAGTATCGTCTCAAACAGTAAAGTCTCACCGGTGATTGATCTGCGCGGAGGTCAAACACTGTTTATCAACCAGGGGCAAATCAGCGCCACCTTCCCGGATATTGAGGTGGTGGCGGGCGGCGCGACCAACGACCGCATTGCACTGATGTCAGGCAGCGTGGTGGGGGATGTGAATACGGGGGCCGGTAACGACATCGTGCAGGTGTCCGGCGGCACGCTTAATGGCAGCGTGACAATGGGGAGCGGTACTAACCAGGCGCTGGTGGAGAAGGTTGATATGGCCAATACCCGGCACATCACCACGCAGAATGGCGCAGGCAGCACGCTCTATTTTAATGACATCAATGCGCGCGGCGGGTCATTTAGCGCCGATGACCTGAGCAAAGGCACCAACCTTGGCGGTGGCTGGAGCACCATCAACTTCGATAACACTCAATGGACGTTGACCGATAACCTGAAACTGGCGCACAGCACTATTAATATCGGCGAAGGCTCAACGGTGTATGCGGGCGACGGCGTCAATCCACTGCTGAGTGGCGCCACCGACGGTTCGCTGGTAGTGAATAATGCCGGTACGCTGGATCTGACTAATGGCAATGGTGTTCCGGGCAACACGCTAACCATCGATGGGGATCTCAACTCAGCTGGCGGACGCGTGAAGCTCAATACGCAAATTGATACAGGCGTCAGTGACAGTGTGCGTGTGAATGGCAATACCAGCGGCACCACTCTGCTGGATGTTAACCCGACGGGGAACCGTCTGGCGGTGATGACGCCTGAACAGGGCATTGCACTGGCGCAGGTAACCGGCAATGCCAGTGCTAACAGCTTCGCGCTGGCAAAAGGCTATGTCGCCGCGGGTCCTTATCAATATGGTCTTTACAGCGGTTCTAACGGAACCGGTCAGGATTTTCGTCTCGCGAGTAACTTTGTCAGCGATGCAGCAGGTAATGCGGTGCGCCCACAACTTACGCCTCAGATGCCATCTTATATTTCTGCGCCGGTCGGGCTGGCCTACTACAACATGGCGGTGATGGACGATCTTCATAAGCGACTGGGAGAGCTACGTCAGGATTCAGGCAGCAGCGCGGGCAATGGCGGTGAGATGTTTATCCGTTATCTGGGTTCCAATCTCACCTACAAGACGGATCGCAGCCTGAGTCAAAACGGCTACGATTTCGATCTTGATTACAGCGCAGTGCAACTGGGCGGCAATCTGATTCATCTTCAAGGCGCCAGCGACAGTTTGCGAGCCGGAGTGGCCTATACGCGCGGTAATGCCCGTATTCGTCCTGATGCAGCGGACGGTTACAGCTCGACCACTTTCGATAGCGATACCTTGTCGCTGTACGGCACCTGGCTGCGTGACAGTGGCTTCTATGTTGATGGGGCACTGTCATTCGACTGGCATCGTGGCGATACCGATATTGCGCGGCAAAAAGAGGTGGGCAAACTGAAAGGCAATGGTTGGGGCGCCTCACTGGAAACCGGCTATCCGTGGCAGTTGGGCAATGGCGTACGTATCGAACCGCAGGCGCAGTTAATGTACCTGCAACTTAACATGGATGATCTGATGGATCGGGATAACACACGTGTCAGTTGGGGCAATTATGATCAAACCATTGGCCGCGTGGGCGCGCGTTTGGATCGCACCTGGCAAGATACAGTCGGCCAGCAATATACGCCTTATCTGCGCACCAGCTATACGCGTGGTTGGGGAGGGGCGGCCACTACGCGAGCGGGCATTAACGGCGGCGCGGACAGTGTCAGTTTCGACAGCGGGAAGTTCGGACAGATGTGGGATGTGGGCATCGGTGGTACGGCCGCGCTAAAAGGGAATCTCTCATTGTATGCCGAGGCCGACTATCGTCAGGAAATTGACGGTAACGGTACGAAAGGCTGGCGCTATAACGGCGGGGTTCGCTGGCAATTCTGATCGCGTTTACCTTACGCCAATACCCATTGGCGTAAGGTTTTTCTTATTTCCTCTCTCGAATGTTTAAATACATACACGCCGCTATTAATAAACATTGCCCACCTCAATCCAGGGTTATTCGAATCCATCTTCGCCTCTCACTCTTTAAATTAACGCTCCCTTTTGATGTTTAACCATCAAAATAAACCAGCCAGAATGATTGATATCACATTTCGGAAAATGAATTTCAAATAAAAATTAACATGAAATAAAAATACCGATAGCGTCATTTTCTGTTTTGTTCTGCTGTATTTCCAAATGCGTTTTTACCAGGAGAGGTTATGGAAAAAGAACTGTATATCTCGACCAATACCGCGTCAGGCCCGAATAGCGTGACGCGAACTGAGCCTTTTGTGAAGATTATTGCGCTGGTGGCAACGCTCGGCGGATTATTATTTGGCTACGATACTGGGGTGGTATCGGGTGCACTGTTATTTATGCGCAGTGACCTGCAATTAACGCCCTTCACCACGGGCCTGGTGACCAGCTCGTTACTGTTTGGAGCCGCATTCGGCGCTTTACTGGCCGGACATTTCGCCGATGCCATGGGCCGGCGCAAAATCATCATCACTCTGGCGTTTATTTTTGCCCTTGGCGCAGTCGGTTCAGCCTTTGCGCCGGATGTTGTGTCGATGATTATGTCACGACTTTTCCTCGGCATTGCCGTGGGCGGTGCTGCGGCGACTGTGCCGGTGTATATCGCTGAAATCGCGCCAGCCAATAAACGCGGCCAACTGGTGACCTTACAGGAGTTGATGATTGTATCGGGTCAACTGCTGGCGTATGTCTCGAATGCAACCTTCAATGAAATCTGGGGCGGTGAACATACCTGGCGCTGGATGCTGGCACTCTCGACTGTTCCCGCCGTGCTGTTGTGGCTGGGCATGATTTTTATGCCAGAAAGCCCGCGCTGGCTTGTGATGCGAGGCAATATCCGCGAAGCCAGGCATGTGTTGGAGAAGACCCGTGCAGCAGACGATGTTGAGTGGGAGTTAGAAGAGATTGAAGAGACCATTGAAGAAAACCGGCAGAAAGGTAAAGGTCGGCTGCGCGATCTGCGTACGCCCTGGCTACGTAAGGTGTTTCTGTTAGGTATTGGTATCGCTGCCATCCAGCAGTTGACCGGCGTGAACACCATTATGTACTACGCGCCGACCATGCTGACAGCAACGGGGCTGAGCAATGATGCCGCGCTGTTTGCCACCATTGCCAACGGCGTCATTTCCGTGTTGATGACCCTGGTCGGGATTTGGATGATAGGCAAAATCGGTCGTCGACCGCTGGTGCTGGTGGGACAGATGGGCTGTACGGCTTGCCTGTTCTTTATTGCCGCCGTGTGCTTCTTCATGCCGGAATATCTGGCAGGCGGAGAGGTCAATCTGCTGCGTGCCTATCTGGTATTGACTGGCATGCTGATGTTCCTGTGTTTCCAGCAAGGCGCACTTTCCCCGGTGACCTGGCTGCTGCTTTCGGAGATCTTCCCGGCGCGCATGCGTGGGATCTGCATGGGCGGCGCGGTGTTCGCCCTGTGGATGGCCAACTTTGCTATTTCAATGGCATTTCCAATATTGCTGGCTGCTTTTGGTCTTGCAGGCGCATTCCTCACCTTCGCGATCATCGGTATTGGTAGCGCGATGTTTGTGCTGTGCACAATTCCTGATACGAGAGGGCGCAGTCCTGAACAGGTAGAGAAT
>NZ_DAMDQC010000111.1:0-14131 GCF_032082325.1 Pantoea sp. CTOTU50773
GGTCGCCGCCTGGGCAATGGCCTGTTTGGCTACGTACTGGCAAACAGCAGTAACCGCTGGCCATTAACCAGCAGCGTGAGCGGTGAGCTGTCCGCAGAAGTGAATAAAGGGCACTGGAGCAGCGCGGCCGCGCGTTGATGACGTTTTCGCTGCATCCCTGCACGTTGGCAGTGGCTAGCGTGCTATGCCTGTTACCTCAAATCAGTAGCGCGGAGACCTTTTCCGAGCTACCACCGCCCCCTGTGCTGGAGAACAACGCCAGCGGTCAGCAGTACATGCTGGAGCTGGTGGTGAATCAGAACGCGCGCGGCGATATCGTGCCGGTGGAGCGCAAAAACGGCGACTTTTGGCTGCGCAGTGGCGATTTACAGCGTGCCGGTATCCCTGCGGAGAAACTCCAGGGCGAGCAAATCGATGTGAATCAACTTGCGGAGGTGAAAGCAGAATATGACGAGCGCCGTCAACGCCTGTTGCTCACCGTTCCGACCGCCTGGCTGCCCGGCCAGGTGATCGGTAAAGATCAGCGCGGCCCTCGCTACCCGGGGCGCGCCAGTAACGGTGCGCTGCTCAATTACGACTTTTACGCCACGCGTACCGATAATGCCGGTTCCCGCCTGTCGAGCTGGAATGAGCTGCGCGTGTTTGGCCCCAGCGGGCAATTCTCCACCAATGGCGTCTACACCCAACAACTGGAAGGCGGTGTCAGCGGTCAGCAAGAGGGATACATTCGCTACGATACCTGGTTCAGCAATGAAGATGAGAACGATGCAATTAGCTGGCGCGCCGGGGATCTGGTCACCGATGCGCTGAGCTGGAGTAACAGCGTGCGTCTGGGTGGCGTGCAGATTGCGCGTGATTTCAGCGTGCGACCGGATTTGGTCACTTACCCGCTACCGGCGTTTTCCGGCCAGGCCGCAGTGCCCTCTTCCGTCGATCTGTTTATTAACGGTTATCGCAGCACGCAAGCCAATGTGCAGCCGGGTCCGTGGTCGCTGACCAATGTGCCGTTCGTTAATGGCGCGGGCGATGCGGTGATCACCACCACCGATGCCGTGGGGCGCCAGGTCACTACCACGCTGCCGTTTTATGTCTCCAGCAGCCTGCTGCGACAGGGTTTGTCGGATTACTCCTTCTCGGCCGGTGCTATTCGTGAAAACTACGGACTGGAGAACTTTGACTATGGCGCAGCAGCAGCCAGCGGCTCTTATCGTTATGGGTTAACCGACTGGCTGACGCTGGAGAGCCATGCGGAAGGCAGCGACAGCGTGGCCACCGGCGGCGCTGGGGGATTGGTGAAGCTCGGCAGCTGGGGCGTGGTCAATGGTGCGCTGGCACAAAGTCAGATGGAAGGTAAACCCGGCACGCAATACAGTTGGGGTTATCAATACAACAACAGCTGGTTTAGCCTCGGCACGCAGCATGTATTACGCACCGCCGATTACGGCAATCTGGCGCTGGTCGGCAGCCGGGGCGACAGCGCCAACACCAGCTACTCACTGGCGCGACGCAGTGCGCAGTACACCGCCAGCGTGTCACTCAATCAATACGGCAGTCTGGGCCTGGCCTACTTTGATATTGCCGGCGGATCGGGCGATCGCACCCGTTTATGGAACCTGTCGTGGAGTAAAAATCTGTGGGGTAACAGCAGCCTGTATATCTCCGCCAGCCGCGATCAGGAACAGGGCGACTGGGGCGGTGCCATCTCTTTGGTGATCCCATTCGGCGAGCAGAGCAGTGCTTCGGTGAGCTATGAGCGCGATCAGCAGGGCAACAACAATCAGCGCCTCTACGTGTCACGCGCTATGCCGACCGATGGTGGCTTTGCGTATGATGCGGCCTGGGCCAATCAGGGTGGCGACAGCGGTGATTACCGCCAGGCAAGCCTGCGCTATCGCAATAACAAAATCGACACCTCAGCCGGATTCTACGGTGATAACGATAACACCACGCAGTGGGCCGATTTCACCGGTTCGCTGGTGCTGATGGATAACCGCGTGTTTGCCGCCAACGACATCAATGATGCGTTTGTGGTGGTGAAAACCGATTACCCGGATGTCACGGTGCGCTATGAAAACCAGGCAATGGGACGCACTGATAATCAGGGCTATTTGCTGGTGCCATCGATCAGCAGTTACTACGGCGCAAAATACGATATCGATACCCTGGATTTACCCGCCGATCGCACCGCACCCAAGGTGGAACAGCGTTTTGCGGTGAAACGGAAAAGCGGTTACCTGCTGAACTTCCCGGTGGAGCGCCTGCGTGCCGCCAGCGTGGTGCTGCACGATAAACAGGGGCAACCGTTGCCGATCTCCAGCCAGGTGCTGCGCCCGAATCAGGGTACGGAATATATCGGATGGGATGGCATTGTCTGGATGGAGAATCTGAGCGCTGAAAACCCAATTCATGTCGTGACGCCTGATGGGCGCAGTTGTGATACCACGCTGACCATTGCGGACGGCCAGCCAAAAGCGCTGGAGACCTACGGTCCGCTGACGTGCGACCTGCCGTCGCCGTCGCCGGGTTCGGCGGTCATCACGCCCAATAATTCACAGTCAGGAATTTCACCATGAGAAAGATTTTTTTGCTGCTGGCGCTGTTTATCTTGCCGGGCACCAGTTATGCGCTTTGTGGTTTATCGGCCCCAACGGCGACCTTTGGCTCCGTGACCACCTTCGCGGTGGGCTCCACAGTGCAGAACACCTCCAGCACCACCAACGTCAACTGTGGGTCAGGTACGCTGTCGTTGCTGGGCACCGATAACGTCACTTACGCCTTCACCACCGCGACCTATCTTAGCGGCGCGCGCGCGGTGTTGAAAACCGCCAGCACCGGCACGGACAGTATTCCGATTCAGATGTGTATCGACAGCGCCTGTGCCAGCGAACTCACGCAGGGGTCTAACCACGTTTACAGTTCATCGGCGTTGTTAACACTGGGCAGCACGCTCAATTTCAATATTCCGCTCTATTTCCGCACAGTGCCTGGACAGGTGATTGCCGCAGGCAGTTATACGACGACGATTACGCTCACTGTGAGCTATACGGTATGTGCCGGGTTGAACGTAGCAGGTTTATGCGTGGGTACGGTGCAAACCAGTACCGGCACCGCGATGCCGATTACCGTTAACCTGGTTGTGACCAATGATTGCACCACCATCACCGCGCCCAATGTGAGTTTTGGCAGCGCACCCTTGGTGGGAAGTTTCTCCACGGTACAGCAGACGATTAACGTGGTGTGTTCCAAAGGCAGCACCTTCACTGTGGGGTTGAGCAATGGCAGCTATAACAGCGGCACCACGCGCCAGATGGCGAGCGGCACCAACCGGCTGGCTTATGACATTTATAAAGGCACCACCACCACGACACGCTGGGGCCCGACTGGCACTGACCGCTGGAGTAGCGTCAGCGCCACCTCTCTGAACGCGGATCTGGTGACGCGCAACTTCACCTATACAGCGCAGATTCTGACGACGCAGAATACGCCAGCGGCGGGGAGTTATACGGATAGCGTGGTGGTGGATCTGTCGTTTTAGGCAGGGCATGAGCGACGATGTCGCTTGTTAAGAGGCCCGATGATTGCGTTTCACTGCGCCATACCCACATATCTGCATAAACAAAAAAGCAGCCCCTTCAACAAGGGGCTGCTTTATTCGAATCGCTTCTTAACGGGCTGATATGAGGCCCGTTGTCAGCCAGGGCGTTACAGCGAAGCTCCCACCGGCGTGCCGCCATGGCGCGCCTGATACTGTTTCACCATGCGGCCAATCAGCAGCGTCCCGATCAATCCGCACACCGCCGCGAATGACAACCACACGCCGGGCATCGCTTTATCACCCGTGGCATGGATCAGGTAGCTTGAAACTGCTGGCGTGAAGCCACCAAACAGCGCGGTCGCCAGGCTATAAGCCAGTGAGAAGCCGGTGGCGCGCACTTCAGCCGGCATAATTTCCGCCAGATAGACCACCATCGCACCGTTATAGCTGGCATACAGGAACGATAACCACAATTCCGCTTCCACCAGATGCGCAAAGGTGGGCGATCCCACCAGCCAGTGCAGCACTGGCCAGGTGGTAAGAATCATCAGGATAGTAAAAGTGATCAGCAGCGGGCGGCGTCCTATGCGATCCGACAGCGAGCCCATGACCGGCAACCAAATCAGGTTAGAGATGCCGACAAACAGCGTCACCATAAAGCTCTGCTCGTCGCTCATCATCAACACGGTTTTGCCAAAAGTCGGGGTGAAGGCGGTGATCATGTAGAACATCACCGTGGTGGTCACCACCATCAGCATCCCCGCCAGTACCAATGCCCAGTTCTCACCGACCGAGCGCATAATCTGTCCCATGGAAGGATGCTGCTTGCGCTTGCTGAACGCTTCGGTTTCTTCCAGCATGCGGCGGATCCAGAACAGGAACGGCACAATCATACAACCGACCACGAACGGAATACGCCAGCCCCATTCGGTGACCGCATCCTTCGCCAGCAGATGGTTCAGGCCGAGGCCGAGCAGCGCCGCGAAGATCACCGCAACCTGCTGGCTTCCAGACTGCCAGCTAACATAAAAACCTTTGCGTCCTTTTGGTGCTACTTCAGACAGATAAACTGACACACCGCCCAATTCCACACCCGCAGAGAAGCCCTGCAGCAAACGACCCAGCAGAATCAGAATCGGTGCGGCGGCACCCAGCGTGGCATAGCCCGGCACCAGGGCGATGGTGAGTGTGCCCAACGCCATCAAGCCCAATGTCAGTAACAGTCCTTTACGGCGTCCGTGATGGTCGATGTAGGCACCCAGAATAATCGCGCCAAGTGGACGCATCAGGAAGCCCGCACCAAAGGTCATCAGCGTGAGCATCAATGAAGCAAAGGGATCATCTCCGGGGAAAAAGGTTTTGGCGATCGCCGTAGCGTAATAGCCAAACACCATAAAATCGTACATCTCAAGAAAGTTACCGCTGGTAACGCTAAAGATGGTTTTGGCCCCGCCTTGCGATGGCTTTTGTAAAGATTGACTCACGCTCATGTTGTCCTTCCTGGGTTTTTCTACCGTTGTAGCGGGTTGCGCCAGGAATAGATGTGATCAGCCTCACCATTGCAGTTTACAAAAGTGATACCAAAAGTAACAAGAAATTAACATTGACGGCGGGAGAAAATAGAAAGGGCCGCTTTCGATGGCGGCCCTTATGAGCGATAAGAGGGGGGATTTATTTCTTCACCGTCTCCATGCCCATCAAACCAATCTTCAGATAACCCGCTTCACGCAATTGATCCATCACGCTCATCAGGGTTTCATAATCCACTGACTTATCCGCCTGGAAGAAGATGGTGGTGTCTTTCTTGCCTTCGGTCTGCGCCGTCAGCGCATTCACCAGCGTCTCTTTGGTGACCGCATTGTTGCCGATATAGATCTGCTTATCTTCCTTAATAGATAGATAAACCGGTTTTTCCGGACGCGGTTGCGGTGCGCTGGTGGAGGCAGGCAGGTTAACACGCACATCCACCGTGGCTAATGGCGCGGCGACCATAAAGATGATCAGCAGAACCAGCATAACGTCGATAAACGGCGTCACGTTGATTTCATGCATTTCGCCATCGCCTACCGAGTCATCGTTTAAACGCATCGCCATAATACTTATCCTACGCGCAGTTTCTGTGCCGCCGTCGGACGGGTCGCTTCTTTCGCGGTGTCCACATTGCCGAGATCCAGATCGCGGCTCTGCAGCAGCATCACCTGCGCCGCAACATCACCCAATGAGGCTTTGTAGCTGGCAATCATGCGCGCGAAGACGTTGTAGATAACAACAGCAGGAATAGCAGCAACCAGACCAATCGCGGTCGCCAGCAACGCTTCTGCGATGCCCGGCGCCACAACAGCGAGGTTGGTGGTCTGGGTTTTAGCGATACCGATAAAGCTGTTCATGATGCCCCAAACGGTACCAAACAGACCGATGAAGGGTGCAACAGAACCGATGGTAGCGAGGAAGCCGTTACCGCGACCGGCATGACGGCTGAATGCCGCAACGCGACGATCAAGGCGGAAGCTGGTACGTTCCTTAATGCCATCAAGGTCTTCGGTACCTGCAGAGAGTTCCAGCTCATTCTGCGCATCGTTCAGCAACACCGCACTATGGCTGTTACTTTTGAAGCTTTCAGCGGCGCGGTAAGCATCATTAAGCGAACGCGCTTCGCCCAGCGCCTGCTGTTCGCGTTTCAGGCGACGTTTCGCCCCGCTCAGCTCAGCAAACTTGCCGAAGAAAATCGCCCAGGTGACAACCGAGGCCAGTAACAGGCCAATCATCACCACTTTTACCACGATATCGGCATGCTGATACATGCCCCAAACGGAGAGGTCCGTTTGCATCAAATCACTGGCTACCACGCTGCGTCTCCAACTTCTGTTGCACAGTTCACGATTGAAGCGCGGATCATAGCAAAAAAATTGACCGAAGTGATAGTAGTTCTCATTACTATTTACAAACGATTAATGCTTCAATTTCCAACAATCTATGTGGTTTTTATGGATGCGCTGGCTGATGTTTTACAAATGTGACATAAACTGAAAATTTATTAAAACATCGTTTCAAAATGTGATGTATTTCATCCAATCAACATTTGACCACTTTTTCGCCAGCGCAATTTCACTATTCTGAGCCAGCCCTTCCCGATTGTGGTGTGCCTGACACCGCTAATGATCATCAAGCTGGAGCAATAATAATGACATCTAAAAAACGACTCACGATTGCAATCTCTTCTCTGGTTATGCTGCTGGCGAGTGGTGCTCACGCCAAAGTGTTAAAAGTCGCGGAAGTACAGCCCGCCGGTTATCCCACCGTGGTCGCGCTGCAACATATGGGCGATAAGTTAAAAGAAGCGACACAAGGACGATTAGAGTTGAAGGTCTACGCTGGCGGCGTGCTGGGCGATGAGGATCAAACGCTGCAACAGGTTCAGCTCGGCGCGATTGACATGATTCGCGTCTCGCTGGCTCCTGTCACCACTATCGCCCCTGAAACCAGTGTGCTAACCCTGCCCTATGTGTTCCGCGATGAAGACCACATGCACAAGGTGCTGGATGGCGATGTCGGCAAACAGATTGTCGAAAAATTCGATAACGATCCCCGCACGCGCATGGTGTTCCTCGGCTGGACCGACGCGGGCACACGCAACATGATCACCAAAAAACCCATCACCAAACCCGAAGATTTACAGGGGATGAAAATTCGCGTGCAGAACAGTGCCATTTCACTGGCCACGCTGAAAGCGATGGGTGCCAATCCTGTGGCAATGGGCGTCAGCGAAGTGTTTAGCGCCATGCAAACCGGCGTGGTCGATGGCACAGAGAACAATCCACCGACGTTTGTCGCCCACAACTATCTTCCCGTGGCGAAGTACTACACCCTGAGCGGCCACTTTATTCAGCCGGAGATGATCCTGTTCTCTAAAGCCTCGTGGGGACGGCTTTCCGCAGAAGATCAGGCGCTGCTGAAGAAACTCGGCAAGGAAGCGCAGGATGAAGAGCGCCAGCTGTGGGCCACTTACACCGCCCAGTCAGTGGAGAAAATGAAAGCCGGCGGCGTGACATTCCAGGACACCAACCGCGATTACTTTATGAAAGCCACGCAACCGGTGCGCGACCAGTTTGGCGGCAATTATCAGGATCTGATGAAACAGATTGCGGATGTGAAATAACCCTCTCAGCGCCGCGCGACCGCGTGGCGCCTTGCTCAGGTAACGAAGCATGAATGCATATTCCCGTTTGATGGATGGGCTCTATCTGTTATGCATGGGCATCGCGGCGGTAGCGCTGTTGATTATGGTCTCGGTGATACCTATCGGTATTTTTGCGCGCTATGTGCTAAACGGCGCCCTCTCGTGGCCGGAGCCGGTCGCTATCGTCTGCATGATCATCTTTACCTTTATTGGTGCGCCCGTCGGATTGCGGGCAGGCACACACATTTGTGTGTCGATGGTGACCGATCGCCTTTCCGAAACCGGGCAAAAATGGGCGCAACGGCTGTGCAACCTGCTGCTGATCGTGGTCTGTCTCATCCTGCTGCAGGCCAGCTACAGCTTGTGTGAGGCCATGTGGGTTCAACCGCTGGCGGCCTTGCCTGCTGTGACGTATGGCGAAATGTATCTGCCCATTCCTATCGGCGCGCTGTTTACGCTGCTGTTTGTGATCGAGCGAATACTGAATGGCGATCAAAGTCAGCGTCCGCTGGTGACGCTGGGCGGCACACACTAAATTCGGAGCACTAAAATGGATGCTTTCATTCTGGTTGGTAGTTTGGTGTTGCTGCTGTTGGTCGGCTTTCCGGTGGCGTTTGCCGTGGGGTTTGCCGCTTTTATTGGCGCCTGGTGGATTGATTTGCCACTGGAAGCCGTGGTGATTCAGATCACCAACGGGGTCAACAAATTTTCACTCCTCACCATTCCGTTCTTCATTTTGGCCGGGGCGATCATGGCCGAGGGAGGGATTGCCCGCCGCCTGGTGAACTTTGCCTATATCTTCGTCGGTTTTATCCGCGGGGGCTTGTCGTTGGTGAATATCGTGGCATCGACATTTTTTGGCGCCATTTCAGGATCGTCAGTGGCCGATACCGCCTCGATCGGGTCGGTGATGATCCCGCAAATGGAGCAGAAAGGTTATCCGCGAGATTTTGCCGCCGCCGTGACCGCCAGCGGTTCAGTGCAGGCGGTATTAACGCCGCCCAGCCATAACTCCGTGATCTACTCGCTGGCCACCGGTGGCGTCGTTACCATATCCTCGTTGTTTGTTGCGGGTATTATCCCGGGGCTGATGCTGGGATTCTGTTTGATGGTGATGTGCCTGGCGTTCGCACGCAAGCGCGGTTATCCCAAAGGCGAAGCCATTCCGTTGCGTCAGGCGGTAAAAATCTTCTTCGATGCGTTCTGGGGACTCTTTACCATCGTCATTATTTTGGGCGGTATTCTTTCCGGCATTTTTACCGCTTCGGAATCCGCTGCGATCGCCTGCCTGTGGGCGTTTTTTGTCACGATGTTTATTTATCGCGATTTCAAATGGAATCAGCTGCATATTCTGGTGTTTCGTACCATCAAAACCGTCACCATTGTGATGGTATTGATTGCCTTTGCGGCGGGCTTTGGCGCAGTGATGACCTTTATGCAACTGCCGACCATGATCACCGATGCCTTCACCAGCATCTCTGATAATAAATACGTGATTCTGATGTGCATCAACGTGTTACTGCTGGTGATCGGCACCTTAATGGACATGGCCCCTATTATTCTGATTTTAACCCCTGTCTTGCTGCCCGTTGCCACCAGTCTGGGCATCGATCCTGTGCATTTTGGCATGATTATGATGACCAACCTGGGTATCGGTCTGATCACCCCGCCGGTCGGTACCGTGTTGTTCGTTGCCAGCGCCGTCAGTAAACAGAAAATTGAGCAAGTGGTGACGGCCATGCTGCCCTTCTACGTCACGCTGTTTTTCATCCTGATGCTGATCACTTACGTGCCCGCGCTATCGCTGTGGCTGCCGCATGTCATGGGTGTGATGTAACGCGAAATCGCAGGGACGCGCTTTTGCCCGGCCAATTCATCGACTGACTCCGATAATCCGCAATCAGGGTCAACCCACTGCAGTGTTTCGTGGTAACGTGGATGTTTTGTGGTAAGTGTCAGGAAAGGCAGTGATGGCAACGAATAAAATTGATACCACGCTGGTTAGCGCGGGACGAAGCAAACGTTACACTCAGGGCTCAGTTAACAGCGTCATTCAGCGCGCATCTTCACTGGTTTTTGACACGGTTGCTGACAAAAAACGGGCGACGGCAGGTCGTGCATCGGGCGAGCTTTTTTATGGTCGCCGTGGCACCCTCACCCACTTCTCGCTGCAAGACGCCATGACCGAACTGGAAGGCGGCGCGGGTTGCGCGCTATATCCGTGCGGTGCAGCGGCAGTATCCAATGCGATTATCTCTTTTGTCGAAGCGGGCGATCACATTCTGGTGAGCGGCGCCGTGTATGAACCGACGCAAGATTTCTGCACCAAAATTCTCAGTAAGCTGAATGTCACCACCACGTTCTTTGATCACTGCATCGGCAGCGAAATCAGTGAACTGATTCAGCCAAACACGCGCGTGGTATTCCTCGAATCTCCCGCCTCCATCACCATGGAAGTGCAGGACATTCCCGCCATCGTCGCCGCCGTACGTGCGAAAGCGCCCGACGCGATCATCATGATTGATAATACCTGGGCGGCGGGCGTGTTGTTTAACGCGCTGGAGCATGGCATCGATATTTCGATTCAGGCGGGCACCAAATACATTATTGGTCACAGCGATGCGATGATTGGCACTGCCGTCGCCAATGAACGTTGCTGGCCGCAGCTGCGTGAAAACTCGTACCTGATGGGCCAGATGGTGGATGCCGATACGGCATACATGGCCAGTCGCGGCTTGCGCACGCTCGGTACGCGTTTGCGCCAGCATGAAGAGAGCGGTTTGCAGGTTGCCGAATGGCTGGCCGCTCAACCGGAAGTGGCGCGCGTTAACCATCCGGCGCTGGCGCAGAGTAAAGGTCATGAATTCTGGCAGCGCGATTTCAACGGCAGCAGCGGACTCTTTTCCTTCATCCTGCATGAAAAATTGAGCCGTGAGCAGCTGGCGAATTACCTCGATCACTTCCACCATTTCAGCATGGCTTATTCCTGGGGTGGCTATGAATCCCTGATTCTGGCCAACCAACCGGAAGAGCTGGCGGAGATTCGCCCGGCAGGCGGCGTCGATTTCGACGGTACGCTGGTGCGTTTGCATATTGGTCTTGAACACGTTGATGACCTGCTGAACGACCTGAAAGCGGGCTTTACGCGCTTAAAACAGTAAATATTTAAACAAAACCTAAACCATTTCGTGCCGCATCGGTGAGATCAACGTCTGCGATGCCACAGATGGTTAAAATAGAATCCTTGTGACTCGATGGGATAGCAGATGGGTGTTTTACATGAGATTGTCCACGCGCTCTGGCATCAGGATTTTGCCGCGCTGGCCAATCCGGATGTCGTGTGGATTGTCTACGGCGTGATGTTTTTAACGCTGTTTCTGGAAAACGGTTTGTTGCCTGCCTCTTTTCTGCCGGGTGACAGCCTGTTGCTGCTCGCAGGCGCCATGATTGCCAAAGGCGTGATGGATTTCGTGCCCACCATGGTGATTCTGACCACTGCCGCCAGCCTGGGTTGCTGGTTGAGTTATTTACAGGGACGATGGCTGGGCAATACGCGGATGGTCAAAAGCTGGTTGATGCATTTGCCGGCGCAATATCATCAGCGCGCCTGGAATCTGTTTAACCGCCACGGTTTGATGGCGCTGCTGGTCGGGCGTTTCCTGGCGTTTGTTCGTACCTTGCTGCCGACCATGGCGGGCATTTCCGGTTTACAGAATGGGCGCTTCCAGCTGTTTAACTGGCTGAGCGGCGCGCTGTGGGTCGGGATTGTGGTCGCCATGGGCTATGGCATTAGTCAGGTGCCGTTTATCAAGCGTCACGAAGATCAGGTGATGGCGGTGCTGATGGTGCTGCCGATGGTGTTGCTGTTTGTCGGTCTGACCGGCAGCATCGTGGTGATCTGGAAAAAACGCCGCCAGAAAACGAGCTAATCCGATACGGGTTGCCATAAATGGTAACCCTTCAATGGTTCAGTGCAGTTTCGTCGCGCGCGCATTTATGCACATTTGGCCATTCAGATGGCGTCTGACAGCAACCATTCGCTCAGGGCCATTTCGTTAAATGCACATTTATCTGCATTTTTTCAGGCGGCGTCAAACGGTAACGTTTGGCGCACGCGGCTGGCTTCCTCTCCCGGCGTCACGCCGAAATAGCGTTTAAACTCCCGCGAAAACTGCGAAGGGCTTTCATAGCCCACGCGCACCGCTGCCGCACTGGCTTTCATCCCATCCTGCAACATCATTAATCGTGCCTGATGCAGACGATAGCGCTTAAGGTATTGCAGCGGCGAGGTTTGGGTGACGGCTTTAAAGTTGTGATGAAACGCCGAAACGCTCATGTTCACTTCGGCTGCCAGCATATCGACGCTGAGGCTTTCGGCGAAATGGCTTTCGATGCGTCGCAAGGCGCGCGCAATCTGGCTGAACTGGGTCTGACGATTCACCAGCGACAGCAGCGCACCGCCAATCGGGCCGGTGAGCACATAGTAGATAATTTCCCGCACCAGCTGTGGGCCCAGCACGCGCGCATCACGCGGATGGCTCATCGCATCCAGCAAACGCTCGGCAGCGCACAGCATCTCTTCACTCATAAACGCCGAATGGATACCGGAAGTCTGCAACTGCGGCTGAAATTGTTCGTCGTCGCCAATATCCATCAACAGATCCTGCAAGCTGGCGATATCCACGCTCAGGCACATGCCGGCCAACGGCTCTTCCGGAGTGGCTTCGGTTTCGCACTCCACCGGCAGCGGTACGGTCAGCATCAAATACTTCGTGGCGTCGTAATGAAACACCGTGCTGCCGAGATAACCGGTTTTACGTCCCTGAAAAAGAATCACAATGCCGGGTTGATACATCATCGGCGTGCGCGGAAGCGTTTCGCAGGCGTAGATGAGCTTGACGTTTTCCACAGCGCACAGCGGCTTACGCGCATCATTCATTAGCGCGGTTACGCGCTGCGCCAGCTGGCGGCAAAGGGCATCGTTCGGCATGGATCACTCTCAGGCAGCAAAAAAATCAGTGTGCCGCAATGCTGCTCAAAGCTCCACCCTTCAGCAGAATCAGGCAAGATTCTGGCAGAAATGACCAGGGTAAAAGGGCGAGGTGATTGCCACAATGATCCTGCGGTTGAGTTTGTTGACTAGACTTAACCACAGCGCTTTTACGGTAAGTCACTGCGACAGATAAGGAGCAACTATGGCAGAGCAACCCATTATCAAACTGCACGACGGCAATATGATGCCGCAACTCGGACTCGGTGTCTGGCAAGCGAGTATCGAGGATGCCCGGGCGGCGATTGTCGAGGCCCTAAAAGTAGGCTATCGCTCGATTGATACCGCCGCCATCTACAAAAATGAGGAAGCCGTCGGTCAGGCACTGCAGGACACCGATGTCGCACGCGAAGACATTTTCATTACCACCAAACTGTGGAATGACGACCAGCAGAACGGTCAGCAGGCGATTGAGACCAGCCTGAAGAAGCTGCAACTGGAGAGCGTCGATCTCTATCTGATGCACTGGCCGTGCCCGGAAAAAGATCACTACGTTGAAGCCTGGAAAAAGATGATTGAGCTGCAACAGCAGGGCTTAACCAAAAGCATTGGCGTCTGTAACTTCCATGAAGCCCATCTCAAACGCCTGATCGATGAAACAGGCGTCTCGCCGGTGGTGAACCAGATTGAGCTGCACCCGATGCTGCAACAGCGCACCCTGCATGCCTGGAACGCACTGCATCAAATCCAAACCGAATCCTGGAGCCCGCTGGCGCAAGGCGGTAAAGGAGTATTCGATCAGGAGATCATCCGCGAACTGGCGAAGAAATACGGTAAGACGCCAGCGCAGATTGTGATTCGCTGGCATCTGGATAGCGGATTAGTGGTGATTCCAAAATCGGTGACGCCGGAACGTATTCGTGAAAACTTCCAGGTATTCGACTTCAGACTGGAAAAACCCGAGATCAGCGAGATCACTAAGCTGGATAAAGGAAATCGTTTGGGGCCGGATCCGGAGAGCTTTAACGGCTAAGTCGGCACAGTTTAACCGCCAGGCGAATACGGTCAATGCGTGCTCGCCTGTATTGGCTTCACAACAGCCATGCGGTCATGTGCGGGTTGCTATGAATCGTGACCCTGTCGATTTGACAATCTGTTGTAAGGTGCGCATCACTGCGCACCTTTTTTCTTATGGCACCGGATTGACCTGCAACTGCCCCGCCGTGCCGCGGTCGGCTAATTCCAGCGTCTGGCTGTAGTAGACAAACGGGAAGTGATCCGACGAACTCTGCGGGAAGCTCACCAGCAACTCCACATCACCATCTACCCATACCGTATCTTTCCAGCCGCGATCTTCGCCCATCGGCTGTGCGCCATTGACGCTTTTGATCAGGAACATCACGCCCTGAATATGCATCGATTGCGGGCG
>NZ_DAMDQC010000112.1:0-13950 GCF_032082325.1 Pantoea sp. CTOTU50773
GCTTGCATGGCATGCAAGAGGTCAGCGGTTCGATCCCGCTTATCTCCACCAAATCTCTGTTCGTCCTGAACATTAGCATCACAATCTAACACTAACTAAATTCATAATTGCTCATTTCGTATGCAGAATGGCGTCATTATTCGTGTGACGACAACTCCCAGCGTTCTGAAATGCGCCCATCTTTTGATATCAAGTATCTCGACGAATTGCGCCGTAAATCGCGCGTGCTTCTTCCTGTGCGCTGAGATGGTCTCACCCATTCAGCACCAGCTGCTCATTAGGGGCGCAATGAATCGCACCGCAGCAGCTTCTCACGCGCTGAGATGATTTTATCCGTTCAGCGTTCAGCGTTCAGCGTTCAGCGTTCAGCACTGCATCTGAGTGCGCCATAAATCGTGCCGCCAGAGCTAAGTGTGCACTGAAATTATGCACAATCTGGTCGCGACGCAATTCATGGCGCTAAGAATTAAGCGGTTGCGGCTTGTTCTTGAGCAGGCAACACGCGGAAGCCGTGTGTGCCATCGCGATCCAACTGCGCCACCAGACCGTATTCCCAATCCAGATACGCCTGCATCACAGCAGGTGCGATATCGGTGCCTTCATACGGACGGCGATAGCGATCAATCGCCGGAGACAGCAACTGCTGGTCGCCCTGCTCGGTGGGCAGCTGCGCTGCGCGCCAGGCCGCATTGCCGCCCTCCAGCACAAACACTGGCTTGCCGGTGAGTTCTGCCACCTGTTCAACCGCATATCCGGCCAGCAGGCTGCTGCCGCAGGTCAGCACATAACGTCGTGCCGCTGGTAGTGCGGATTTGCCCTCCTTTTGCAGCGTTGAACGTAGCAGCCAGCCCGCTCCCGGAATATGACTGTTGAGGTGATTGGCGCGCGTGGTGAAGTCCAGTACCTGGGTCTGACCTTCCTCCAGCCACTCCGCCAGTTGCTGCGGAGAAATAAACTCGGGCTGCGCAACCGCAGGAACCCGCGCTTTCCAGGCGCCGGATGCACTGAAATCACTGGCCTGCAACTCTTCCAGCACTGACACCTGCCAGCCAAGCTGCGCCAGCCAGGAGGCGGTCATATTGGCGCGTACGCCGTCGTCATCAATCAGTACAATACGTGCACCGCGCACGCTGGCGTAATGATCGGTTTCCTGCACCAGCTGTCCGCCTGGTACATGACGACTGCCGGGCAGATGACCCGCTGCATACTCGTCAGCGTCGCGCACATCAAACAGGTAAGTGGTGCGCGGTTCCTGCTGCCAGCGCTTGAGCGTTGCCAGTGGAATACGTTCTACGCCAGCGCGATCGGCAATGCCTCGTGCGTGACTCGCCGCCTGTCGCTGTGCGGTTACACTGGCATCACCGTAACGGCGTGACTGACCTTTATCCAGATCGTGGCCTGCCAGCGTCCAGCCAATCGTGCCGTTGCGCAGCGCAAACACCGGATTAGGGATACCGGCATTCACCAGCGACTGGGTGCCGATGATGCTGCGCGTGCGGCCCGCACAGTTCACGATCACCGTGGTTTCCGGTGATGGCGCGAGATCACGCACGCGCAACACCAGCTCACCGCCCGGCACGCTGGTGGCGCCTGGAATGCTCATGGTCTGGTATTCATCAAAGCGGCGCGCATCCAGCACCACCACGTTGGCGTCGCTGTTGATTAAGCTGTGTACTTCATCAGCTGACAGGGAAGGGGTGTGATTGTGATGTTCAACCAGTTCACCAAAGGCCTTACTCGGTGAATTCACATCAATAAACAGCTCCCCGCCGGCTGCCTGCCAACCCGTTAAATCCTCTTTTAACAGCGCCACATTGCTGTAGCCCAGCGCGGCAATACGCTCTGCTGCTGCCTGTGCCAGACCCTCGCCGTTATCATATAAAGTGATGGCTGTTGTGGATTGTGGAATGCGGTCCACTAGCTCCAGCTCCAGTTTGGAGAGCGGGATATTCACCGCAAACAGCGGATGGCCGGTGGCAAACAGCGCTTCGTCGCGCACATCAACAATCGCCACTTCCTGCTGCTGACGCAGAGCCTCAAGAATGTCCGCAGCCTGGCGGAAAGGGAATACGGGTTTACTCATGTGATAGATCCCAAATGTTCGGTAAGTAACGGTTGCTGTAACCGGAGATAAACTGTTTTTCACTGCCGTCTTCGCGATATACCGCGCGTTTGACCGCGCCAATGTTGGCGCCATACACGTGGATGCTGATTGACACGCGATCGTCATAGGCATTGCTCACGCGATGAATATCCCCCACGGTGGGAGAGACGGCTTCGACGTTGCCGGGATCAAGCCGTATCGGCGCACCTTCTGGCTGCAGGCCGTTCGGCCCGGGCTGCCAGGATTGCGATATCTCCGCACCGCGCAGCATGCCAATTAATCCCCATACGCGATGGTCGTGAATCGGGGTTTGCTGGCCAGGCCCCCAGACGAAGCTCACTACTGAAAAGCGCTGCCGGGCATCGGCGTACAGCAGATATTGTTGATAGTGTTCGGGATGCGGCTGAGAGTAAGCCTCGTCCAGCCAGTCGTCATGTTCGATCAGCTCGCCCAGCCAGGCGCTGCCCTGTTGCAAAACAGTGGCTTCATCGGGATTCTGGTCGAGCAAGATGGCAAGGTTACCGACAAAGTCGCGTAAACGATGATGCTGATAGGCACTCATGATTTATCTCCCGGCAAAGCGGGATCAAAAGCCGTAAGTTCCAGTCCGTAAGACAGGTTGTTGAGTTCGCCTGACGATTTTAACGCGGCAAAACGATCCCCCTTAACATCGCCCAGACGCAGTGTGACTTTATCAGCAGCGAACAGCGGATTGAGCGTGGAGATCGCCAGCGCAACACCGGTAAAGAGAGCTGCCAGCCGCATCAGGCGCTCCTTTTGTTAGCGGCGTTTAGCGCCGCGACTTTCTCACGCGTCAGCGGAATCAGCTCCTCGCCATATTCCACCGCATCATTCTGCGGATCGAAGCCGCGAATCAGCACACTGTGAATTCCCAGGCGATAGTAATCCAGCAGCGCATCGGAAACCTGATCGGCGGTGCCAACCAGCGCTGTGGAGTTGTAGCCGCCTTGCACCAGTTTAGCCACGCCGGTCCATAACACTTTGTCCAGGCGATCGCCTTCATTGGCGGCAGCTAACAGGCGCTGAGCGCCAACACTTTGCGGCTTGGGTTTACCAAAGGCGAAGCCGGTCTCTTGCAACTGCTTCTCGGCCAGTTCACGGATATGCTCGGCACGTTCCCAGGCCTCTTTCTCGGTTTTCCCGATAATCGGACGGAACGAGATATTGAAATCAATCTCACGCCCGTGCTGAGCCGCAGCGGCTCGCACATTGCGCACTGTCTCTTCCGCACCTTTCAGCGGTTCGCCCCACAGGGCAAAGACATCGGCATGGCGCGCAGCGACATCAATCGCTTCCTGAGACGATCCACCAAAGTATATCGGCAGCTTTTTCTGCGCAGGTTTGATGGCGGAAAACGCCTGCTCAGCCTGGTAAAAATGTCCCTTATGATCATAAGGCTGGCTGGATTCCAGACTCTGTTTTAGCACGGCAAGAAACTCATCGCTGCGCGCATAGCGTTCGGCTTTATTCAGGAAGTCACCATCACGACGCTGCTCGACATCGCTACCGCCGCTGATGATATGCACGGCCAGCCGACCATCGGTCAGTTGATCCAACGTTGCCAGCTTGCGTGCGGCCAGTGTCGGTGCGACAAAGCCCGGACGGTGTGCCAGCAGGAATTTTAGTGTTGAGGTGTGTGCCGCAGCATGTGCGGTCACCAGAAAGCCGTCGGGTTGATCGGACCAATAGCCCACCAGAATGCGATCAAATCCCGCTTCTTCATGGGCGCGGGCGAAACGCGCGATGTAATCTTTATCGAACAGCGGACCGCTGGCGGGAATGATTTCGGAAGCCAGGCGGTGGCCAATCATGCCAAGAAATTGAATGCTCATACGATTCTCCAGATGTGACGTTATGGAGAAAAGCTACGGGCGCAGGCAACCGGGACGGAAATTCAATATTGTGAAAAGGTTTTGCGTCAGGCGGGGAAGCGGCGAATGACGGGGATAAAAGGGGTGAAATGCAAGATAGAACAGAAAGGCATAATTAAGAAGAGAAGGGCGAGCCGCAGCTCGCCCTGAACATCAGAAGGCCAGAACCAGACCGGCGATAGCGGCAGAAAGCACGCTCACCAGGGTTGAGCCGTACAGCAGTTTAAGGCCGAAGCGAGAAACCACGTTACCCTGTTCTTCGTTCAAGCCCTTAATCGCACCCGCCACAATCCCGATAGAGGAGAAGTTAGCGAAGGAGACGAGGAACACAGACAGGATTCCTTCTGCGTGCGGTGACAGCTGACCAGCAATCTTCTGAAGATCCATCATCGCCACGAATTCGTTAGAAACCAGTTTGGTTGCCATGATACTGCCAACCTGCAGCGCTTCACTGGACGGCACGCCCATCACCCACGCAAACGGGTAGAACACGTAACCCAGCACACCCTGGAAGCTGATGCCGAAGATCAGGTCAAACAGCGCGTTCAGACCAGAAATCAGGGCGATGAAACCAATCAGCATGGCGGCAACGATGATCGCGACTTTGAAACCGGCAAGGATATATTCGCCCAGCATCTCGAAGAAGCTCTGACCTTTGTGCAGATCCTGCAACTGCAGATCTTCTTCGCTATCGACGCGGTAAGGGTTGATCAGTGACAACACAATGAAGGTGCTGAACATGTTCAATACCAGCGCGGCCACCACATATTTCGGTTGCAGCATGGTCATGTAGGCGCCGACGATGGACATGGAAACTGTCGACATTGCCGTAGCAGCCATGGTGTACATGCGACGCTGTGACATTTTGCCAAGGATATCCTTATACGCGATAAAGTTTTCTGACTGTCCCAAAATCAGAGAGCTTACGGCGTTGAAGGATTCCAGTTTGCCCATACCGTTGACTTTTGACAGCACGGTACCGATGCCGCGGATCACCCAAGGCAGGATACGGAAATGCTGCAAAATACCGATTAGCGCCGAGATAAACACGATCGGGCACAGAACATTCAGGAAGAAGAACGCCAGGCCTTTGTCGTTCATGTTGCCGAATACGAAGTTAGTCCCTTCGGCAGCATACTTCAGTAGATGGTCAAACAGACCCGCGAACCCTTTGACGAAGCCGAGGCCCGCTTCAGAGTTGAGGAAGAACCACGCCAGCAAAACTTCGATCACCAGAAGCTGTACGATGTAACGAATGCGGATGCTTTTACGATCGTGACTGACCAGCAAGGCCAGTACGGCTACCACCACTAATGCCAAAAGAAAGTGCAAAATATGGGACATGTCGGCTCCAAATTTGAGGAGGGTTGTATTTTGTTGCGTATTCTATGTAACGCGTTACTTAAAAACGAGATCAAAACCACATTATAAGTATTCGGTATCGACAAATTTCTAAGAATAGTCTCACCGCTCACAACCTCTTCACAAAGCCTTCACAAGAAATATCCATAAAAACATTGTCTATAAAATAACCCGGGAGTAGAGTGATTCCTGTTGCAAACATTTTGGCAAGAACTGGCTTTACCGCAAGGTATAGCAATGGCTATACTTCATAGCACCATCTATTATTACGATAACTATAATCAAATTTCACTTGCCTTGAGCGCCCGTTAAGCTGCATGGGTCAACAAGCGTTAGGACAGGGTCCACACTATGTCAGAAAGTCGCACCGCTGAGCGCGCCGCTCGCGGAGCCAGAAAAATCAAGCTCGCGCTGCTTGGCCCTGCCTTCATCGCGGCAATTGGTTATATCGATCCCGGTAACTTTGCCACCAATATTCAGGCGGGTGCGGCCTACGGCTACAAACTGCTGTGGGTGGTGGTCTGGGCCAATGTGATGGCGATGCTGATTCAGCTGATGTCAGCCAAACTTGGCATCGCCACCGGTAAAAACCTTGCCGAGCATATCCGCGATCGCTTTCCACGCCCGGCAGTGTGGTTCTATTGGGTGCAGGCGGAAATCATCGCCATGGCCACTGACCTCGCCGAATTTATTGGTGCGGCACTCGGCTTTAAATTATTGCTGGGGATTTCGTTACTGCAAGGCGCCGTGCTCACCGGCGTCGCCACCTACCTGATTTTGATGCTGCAAAGCCGGGGGCAGAAGCCGCTGGAGTTGGTGATTGGCGGCCTGCTGTTGTTTGTCGCCGCTGCCTATATTGTTGAGCTGTTTTTCTCGCAGCCGAAAGTGAGTGAATTGGTCACCGGTATGGCGTTGCCTTCGCTGCCCACCTCTGACGCCGTGTTCCTCGCTGCCGGTGTGCTGGGTGCCACCATCATGCCGCATGTGATTTACCTGCACTCGGCACTGACGCAACACGGTAACATTGGCAGCAAAGCGGATCGCTACTCGTCCACTAAACTCGATGTGGCGATTGCCATGACCATTGCCGGCTTTGTCAATCTGGCGATGATGGCGACTGCGGCGGCAGCTTTCCACTTCAGCGGGCACACCAGCATTGTGGATCTCGACCAGGCGTATTTGACGCTGCAACCTTTGTTGGGCCGCGCAGCAGCCATTGTGTTTGGATTAAGTCTGGTGGCGGCAGGCTTGTCTTCTACCGTGGTGGGAACACTGGCGGGACAAGTCGTGATGCAGGGCTTCATTCGCTTCCATATTCCGCTGTGGCTACGTCGCACCATCACCATGCTGCCTTCCTTTATCGTGATCTGGGCCGGATGGGATCCAACGCGCATTCTGGTGATGAGCCAGGTACTGTTGAGTTTCGGTATCGCACTGGCATTGATCCCGCTGTTGGCCTTTACCGGCAACCGCGAGTTGATGGGCGATGAGATGGTCAATTCGCGCCTGATGCAAAACGCCGGACGCCTGATAGTGGTGCTGGTGGTGGCATTGAATCTCTATCTGTTGGTCGGTGAGGCGCTCGGCTGGTAACGCTTCGGCTGGTCAAGACGAAAAAAAGAAAATCCCGGCTATCAGGCCGGGATTTTTGTATTAGTGGTGGTGGTGATCATGCCTGTCATCATGACGATGGTCATGGCGCCAATGCTCACGGCGTTCCCGTTCATGCCAGCGGCGTTCACGCTCACGTTCGTAAGCCTGATGACGACGCCACTCTTCATGACGCCACCAGCGATGATCGTTATAACGATAACGGTCATTCCACCAGCGCGGCTCACGCCAGCGTCCGCCATCCCAATAGTAACCACGACGATCGCGATCGCCGAGATGCAGCGTGACACCCGGAGCCAGTGTAAGGGTGGCGCTGTTGGCTTCTGCTGTGTGCATTGCCAGGGGTGAAAGTGTTGCCAACAAGGCGGCAAACAAAATTGCACGTTTCATAAATTCTCCTTTTCAGTGGCTTATCACTGCCACCGTTGCGCTAGTGTGCCACATCGGTCCAGTGTTGCCTTGAGAGTGAGTCTGAAAACGTTGCGGGAAATCTGAATTGAGAATTTTCTGCTGCGGAAAATACCCGGCCTGAGCCGGGTAGGTAAGCGTTTACACTAATATGTTATGAATCGCTTCGATCTCTTCAGTTGTCAGCTCGGGCTGGCTTAACATCTCAACGGCATCATCAATTTGCGCAGTTTTACTTGCACCAATCAGCACCGAAGTCACGCGTGCATCACGCAGCACCCAGCTCAGCGCCATTTGCGCCAGCTTCTGCCCACGCTGCTGGGCGATCGCCTGCAGCTTACGCACTTTTTCCATCTTCTCTTGCGTCAACTGGCTCTCATTAAGGAATTTACTGCCGCTGGCGGCACGGGAATCCTCAGGGATGCCTTGCAGATAGCGATCGGTGAGCACACCACCCGCTAGCGGAGAGAAGGCGATGCAGCCGACGCCATTATCACCCAGCACATCCAGTAGACCTTGCTCTTCCGGTGCACGTTCGAACATGGAGTATTTCGGCTGATGAATCAGGCAAGGCGTGCCCAGATCGCGCAGAATGGCAATCGCTTCGGCTGCTTTATCTGCCGGGTAATTGGAAATGGCGGCATACAGCGCTTTGCCCTGACGCACCACCTGATCGAGCGCGCGCATGGTCTCTTCCAGCGGCGTTTCCGGGTCAGGGCGATGGTGGTAGAAGATATCGACATACTCCAGCCCCATGCGTTTCAGACTCTGATCCAGACTGGAAATCAGATACTTACGCGAACCCCAGTCGCCGTAAGGGCCGTCCCACATGGTGTATCCGGCTTTGGTGGAGATCACCAGCTCATCGCGCAGCCCGGCAAAATCTTCGCGCAGAATGCGACCAAAATTGGACTCCGCAGAACCCGGCGGGGGGCCGTAGTTGTTGGCAAGGTCGAAGTGCGTGATGCCGCGATCAAAGGCGTGGCGCAGGAGTTCACGGCTATTATCGACGCGCGTGCTGTCGCCAAAGTTGTGCCATAAACCCAGCGAAATGGCCGGTAATTTCAGGCCAGTACGGCCACTGCGACGATATTGCATCTGTTGATAGCGGTCGGGATGAGGAAATACAGACATGCAGCGTTCCTGTCTCAAAAAGGGAGAAAGTGACATCAGCATAGAAGTGTATGCGTTTACACTAAGCCGAAACGCGCCGAAGATCGCAACTTACAGAATTTTCTGTCGTCGTAACGATTGCTTGCCACAAATCGCCATGCGCTGATGGTGAAAATCTCGCCAATTCAGCCACATCGCTGATACTTCGATCATCCCCTTAAGAAGGAACTGTCGATGAAAACCCTCAACGTTGGCGACTATTTACTGCACCGTTTACAGCAAGCTGGCATCCGTCATCTGTTCGGTGTGCCGGGTGATTACAATCTGCAATTTCTCGACAGCGTTATCGCTCATCCTGAGATTGCCTGGGTCGGTTGCGCCAATGAACTCAATGCCGCCTACGCGGCGGATGGCTACGGTCGTTGCAACGGTGCTGCTGCACTGCTCACCACGTTTGGCGTGGGTGAACTGAGTGCGATTAATGGGATTGCGGGCAGCTATGCCGAATATGTCCCGGTTATTCATATTGTTGGCGCCCCAGCCAGTCGTGCGCAGCAGCAAGGTGACTGTGTACATCATTCACTGGGGGACGGCGACTTCCATCATTTCTTGCGCATGGCACAAGAGGTAAGTACCGCCAGCGCGGTGCTGACTGCGGATAATGCGGTTGAAGAAATTGACCGTGTGATATCGGAAGCGCTTAACCAGCACCGGCCCGGCTATCTGCTGCTGGCGGTGGATGTCGCGGCGACGGAGATTACGGTGCCTGATGCTCAGCCCGTTGCGCCTGTCCATCAGGAGACCGCCGTTGCGACAGCTTTTACTGCCGCCGCTGAACGCTTACTGGCTCCTGCACAGCGCGTGGCGTTACTGGCCGATTTCCTCGCTTCGCGTTGGCAATTGCAATCGCCGCTGTTTGCACTCCGCCAACTACGCGCCATTCCCGCCGCTACATTACTGATGGGCAAAGGCGTGCTCGATGAACAGCAGCCCGGCTATGTGGGTACCTACGCTGCCGAAGGCAGCAGCGATGCGGTGCGCCGGGCCATTGAAGAGACGGATGTCACGCTGTGCGTCGGCGTGCGGTTTACCGATACCCTGACCGCCGGTTTCACCCAGCAGTTACCCGCAGAGCGCGTTATCGACCTGCAACCGTTTCACGCCACGGTGGGCGGAGAATGCTTTGCGCCGCTTAGCATGGCGCAAGCCCTCGCCGCATTATTGCCCGTTTATCAACGCCACTGCGTACATTGGGCACTGGCCGACACTGCATCTTGCGAAGAAATTGAGCAAAACGATGATGCGGTAATCAGTCAGCGCGCATTCTGGCAGGCGATGCAGCGCTTCCTGCTGCCGGGTGATATCATCCTGGCCGATCAGGGCACGGCCGCCTTTGGTGCCGCCGCGCTGCGTTTACCACCGGGCGCAGAATTGCTGGTGCAACCGCTATGGGGCTCGATTGGCTATACTCTACCGGCGACCTTTGGTGCACAAACGGCACAACCTGACCGACGCGTCATTTTGATTATCGGTGACGGTTCAGCGCAGCTGACGATCCAGGAGCTGGGTTCCATGCAGCGTGACGGGCAACAGCCGATTATTTTCCTGATCAATAACGACGGTTACACGGTTGAGCGGGCGATTCACGGCGCTGAACAGCGTTACAACGACATCGCACAATGGAACTGGACTGCGCTGCCACATGCCATGAGCGTAGAGTGTGCGGCACAAAGCTGGCGAGTGAGCGAAACGGTGCAGTTAACGGCGGTAATGGAGCAATTAATGCGTCAGCGTCGCCTGACGCTGGTGGAAGTGGTGATGGAAAAACAAGATCTGCCGCCGCTGTTGCGTAAAGTCACTGCAGCTCTGCACCAACGTAACGGCGGCTAGCCACTATCCGGCTTAGGCTTTGTCGTTTTAGACCAGGCGGTGCCTGAAATCCTCACGTACACTCGTTACGCTTCGGTTTCTCCGCATCGTCCGTTTCCTGTGAGGCTGCGTCGATAACGCCTGACGTGATAAGCCCGCAGTTTCGGAAAGTTGCCTCTATACAGGGAAGCCGCGGATTGTCAGGCTGTGGCACGCACCAGAAATGTTTACGCCCATCGTGCTGGTGGGCGTTATTGTTTTATAGGCAGGCTCTTATATAGTGTCCTGCAATTGTTTATGACCCAAGCGGAGCAGCAGAAGAATGACAAAATACGCCCTGGTCGGCGATGTGGGCGGCACCAACGCCCGTCTCGCCCTGTGTGAGGTGGAGACCGGCGCCATCTCCCAGGCCAAAACATTCTCAACATCAGACTACGACAATCTCGAAGCGGTGATTCGTGCTTATCTCGATGAGCAAAAACAGGACATTAAACACGCCTGCATCGCGATTGCCTGTCCAATCACCGGGGATTGGGTCGAGATGACTAACCACGATTGGGCATTCTCAACTCGTGAGATGAAAGAGCACCTGGCATTCGACAGCCTGGAAATCATCAATGATTTCACTGCCGTGTCGATGGCTATCCCGATGCTGGCCGAAGATCAAGTGATTCAGTTTGGTGGCAAAGCGCCGGTAGAAGGCAAACCGATTGCCATTTACGGTGCCGGCACCGGATTAGGCGTGAGCCATCTGGTGCACGTGGATAAGCGCTGGATCAGCCTGCCGGGCGAGGGCGGTCACGTTGACTTCGCCCCGAACAGCGAAGAAGAGGGTGAAATTCTCGAAGTGCTGCGTGCGGAACTGGGTCACGTGTCGGCGGAGCGCGTGCTGTCAGGATCCGGTCTGGTGAATCTCTATCGCGCCATCGTCAAATCTGACAGCCGTGAGCCTGAAAACCTCAAGCCGAAAGATGTCACCGAGCGTGCATTAAAAGATAGCTGCATCGATTGTCGTCGCGCGCTGTCGCTTTTTTGCGTGATCATGGGGCGTTTCGGTGGCAACCTGGCACTCAATCTCGGCACCTTTGGTGGCGTGTACATTGCGGGGGGAATTGTGCCGCGCTTCCTCGATTTCTTCAAAGCTTCCGGCTTCCGCGCCGCGTTTGAAGACAAAGGCCGCTTCCGTGATTATCTGGTCGATATCCCGGTGTATATGATCACCCACGATCAGCCAGGCCTGCTAGGCGCGGGTGCACATTTGCGCCAAACGCTGGGTCGCGTGCTGTAATCTGTTCCGGCGAGCAGCGTCCTGCTGCTCGCTTTACAACCTCATCAACTGGCGAAACGCCTTCACCTTGCTACGGCTCACCGGCACCTGCGCATCCAAATCACGCAACTTCACCAGATAGGTATTGTTAAACCACGGCTCAATCTCACGAATTTTACTGAGATTGACGCAGTACGATCGATGACAGCGGAAAAAGAGCGGTTCCGGCAGGCGACTGCAAAATTCACTGATCGCCATCGACATCACATACGCTTCGCGGCGGGTATAAACAAACGTCAGTTTTTCGTGCGCTTCAACATAATAGATATCGTTGATATCTGTCACGATAATGCGCTCATCTTTCACCAGATTAACGGTTTGCGGCGCGCTTTGCTGAGTGGATGGCTGTGCGAGGTGCTGCTGTGCACTGGCCTCCAGCTTGTTCAGCATGGTGATAATACGCGACTCATGATAGGGCTTAAGGATGTAGTCAAACGCATCCAGTTCAAACGCATCCACCGCATGCTCTTTCCATGCGGTGATAAACACTATCAACGGCTTATGCGCAAATTGGTTAATGTTTTGGGCCAGCAGCATGCCATCCAGTGAAGGAATGTTGATGTCGAGGAAAATGACATCGACGCGATGGTTTTGCAGATACTTCAGCACTTCCAGCCCATCATCAAAACAGGCTTCGATAGTGATCTGACTGTGCTGCTGGATCATCCAGCTCAACTCTTGCTGAGCAAGAAACTCGTCTTCGACGATAATGGCTTTCACGCGCTGGGTTCCGTGATATGGCTCAACGGTGCAGCCAGACGCTGACCGTTTTTGCTCAGAGTGAAGGCGATTTCCGTTCCCGGATGATGACGCGTGATGCTCAGACCCTGACCGGAAAGCAGTTTCACCCGATGATGCACATTAAGCAGCCCGATTTTGTTACCCGGCATCTCATCGCGTGCCACCCGGCCAATGACCTCTTCACTGATACCCGCGCCCGTATCGCGCACCGCAACGCGCACATAATCACCGAGGTCTTTCACACTCAAGGTCACCACCCCTTTGCCACGGCAGGGCTGAATACCGTGCACAATGGCATTTTCCACCAGAGGCTGAATCAGCAAACTGGGCAGCGTGAAGTGGAGATCTTCATCAATGTCATAAATCATCGACAGCTTATCGCCAAAGCGCGCCTGTTCAATCGCGATGTAATCCTTCACCTGCCACAGCTCTTTTTTAATATCGATCAGCTCGTCATCGTTCAGCTCAAGGTTGTAGCGTAAATAGCGCGAAAGATTGATCACCAGCTGACGTGCCGTATCTGGATTGAGACGAATGGAAGAGGAGATAGCATTCAGCGCATTAAACAGGAAGTGCGGGTTAATTTTACTCTGCAACGCACGCAGTTCCGCTTTATTTGCCATCTCACGTAACTGCTCCGCGCGCGATACCTCCAGCTGGGTGGAGATAATTTGCGACAAACCAATGGCCATCTCTTTTAGCGATCCGGTAATGCGATGCGCTCGACGATAATAGATTTTTAACGTGCCTGTGACTTCCCCTTTTTCCCAAAGGGGAATAACCAGCATCGAGTGAATATCTTTGGTGCGATGCGCCTCATCATTATTCTTGATGATGATTTTGCCGCTCGCAATCGACTGCGCCGTGGTAGGGCTGATGCCATCATCCCCGTTGTGATAGTTATGCTCACCGTAGCCGACATAAGCGAGAATCTGCTGAGTATTGGTGATGGCCACGGCATCGGCATGAATATCGCTGCGAATGATATCGCACACCTGACGCAACGACTGGCTATTCACCTGACGAAACAGCGGCAACGTTTTATTGGCAATTTCCAGTGCCAGCTTGGCCTGACGCGCCGCGATCGCCTCTTTTTCTCCTTCCACGCTCTGCACTAACAGTACAATCAAGCCAATGCTCGATGCGCCGAGAATCATCGGTAAAGCGATCTCAGAAACAATCGAAAAGCCCAGCGCCATCGGTCGAGCCCACAGCACAATCAGCAACATGGTGAGGGTTTCGCACAGCATGCCGCCAAGAATACCGGCGCGCCAGCGCTGCTCTTTGCTCACGCGACGATTGATAAACCCAGAAGCGATACCGGCAACGATGCTGGTAATCAGGCAAGGCACAGCCGTGACGCCATCCATATCGATCAGATAACGATGGATGCCCGCGATCACCCCGGTAGCGATACCAACCCAAGGGCCAAACAGAATGCCGCCGGACATCACCGCAATCACCCGCACGTTCAGCAGCGAACCATCCACGTTAATGCGCGACCAGGTAATGAACAGGGCAAA
>NZ_DAMDQC010000113.1:0-13899 GCF_032082325.1 Pantoea sp. CTOTU50773
ACAAAGTGCGGACTGGTAAGGGCAATGCCCTGCCCGCTGACCGCCGCCTCTAAGGCCAGTGCAGTCTGGTTAAAACGCAAATGATGCTGATGGTGTAGCCTGTTGTGCGGGAAAAGATAAGAGAGAAACACTGGCCAAAGATGGTGCCCGTCATGCAGCAAAGCATAGCGCTCAAAGCTATCCCGAACCTGCGGATCGCCCAACCCAGCCAATAAATCCGGACTCACCACTGCCAATACGCTTTGACTGAACAGCAGCGTGGCATCCAGCCCTGCCCCAAACGGAGGACGTCCATAACGCACCGCCAGATCAACCCCTTCGTGATGAAACTGCACCAATCTTTCTGAGGCCAGTACACGAAGGTCAATATCCGGCCACGCGGTGGTAAAGGCCGGTAAGCGAGGCAGCATCCAGCGGCTGGCAAAAGTCGGCGTGACACTCAAGGTCAGATGATCCGGTTCGGGTCGCAAAGCACGTGTGGCCTCATCGATCAATTCAAACGCCTGACGGACACTTACCGCATAACCTGCACCCGCTGCGGTTAACGCCAAAGTCCGCGGCAGCCGTTCGAACAGTTTCAGCCCCAGGCTGCTCTCCAGCCCACGAATTTGCTGTGCCACCGCGCCCTGAGTGACGCCAAGCTCTTCAGCAGCGAGGCGAAAATTGAGATGACGCGTCACCGCTTCGAATACTTTCAACGCATTAAGCGGCGGTAGCGTGGGAAACCCCTGACCCATCCTGTAGTTTTCCTATCGTCAATTGCGAATCAGACTGACTCTCTGCAACCGAATTTAGCCCCTATACTGCAATAAATCGACTTTTAATCTTAAAAAGGATACGAATTATGACAGTAGAAAAAGTCGCAGTGATTGTGGCAGGCGGTAGCGGCATGGGTGCCGCAGCAGCAGAAAAACTGGCAGCGGATGGCTATAAGGTTGCGATCCTTTCCTCTTCTGGCAAAGGGGAAGCGCTGGCTGACCGATTAGGCGGATTAGGTATCACCGGATCCAACCAGTCAGTGGATGACTTACAAAAACTGTTTGAAGCCACGATGGCTCGCTGGGGTCGCATTGATGTGCTGGTCAACAGTGCCGGACATGGGCCGCGCGCGCCGATTCTTGAACTGAGTGATAATGACTGGCAGGTTGGTATGGAAACCTATTTCCTGAACGTGGTGCGAGCCGCGCGCCTGGTCACCCCGATTATGCAAAAACAGGGCGGTGGCAGCATTATCAACATCTCATCCGCCTGGACGTTTGAACCCACCGATATGTTCCCGACCTCAGCCGTGTTCCGCGCCGGACTCGCCTCATTCACCAAAATTTTCGCGGATACTTACGCAGTTGATAACATTCGTATCAACAATGTGTTGCCGGGCTGGATCGACAGCTTGCCAAAAAACGATGCTCGTCAGGATAGCGTACCGCTCAAGCGCTACGGCACCGCAGCAGAAGTCGCCGCCACCATCGCGTTCCTCGCCTCACCCGGCGCGGCCTACATCACCGCTCAGAACATTCGTGTTGATGGAGGCGTCACCCACAGCGTGTAAAACCGTTGTCTCCAGCCGCGTGAAGTTCCATTCTTCGCGGCTGGAGGCCCCTCTCCCACTTTCGTCCCTCGCACAAACAAGACTGGTCTCGTCGATCGTTGTGTAAGAAATAGTCAGAATATTCCTATCCGCAGCCAGACCTTTCTGAACGCAGCCACTCTATATCCGATTAAACATTCTGACCCGAGGTTTCTATGCAAACGATTTTACGTGCGCGCATCAATGCGCTTATCAATCCTGAACGCCATCAGATCTGGCAGTGGATGCTGGCAGGCTGTGCGATGTTTTGGATTGTGGCGGTGATTGCCGTGATGGGCATTCGTTAAATTAATGTGCCTGTAGTCTCCCGGTTAATTGCTCAGGGGGCAGCAGTTCAAATGCCCTTTTCATCACCCTCGCTTCTTCTGCCGGGCTGCGACCAAACAGGCGTTTAAACTCGCGATTAAACTGGGAATCACTTTCATATCCCACTCGCGCTGCCGCACCGGCAGCGGTCAGATTATCGCGAATCATCATCAAACGAGCCTGATGCAAACGTAGCGATTTAAGGTATTGAATCGGAGACGTTTGCGTCACCGTTTTAAAATGCAGATGGAAACGCGGCACGCTCATCCCCGCTTCGTTCGCCAGGTGCGGTACATCCAATGGCTGCTGCCAGTCAGCATGAATACGCTGCAGTGCACGGGCAATGCGGCCAAAATGGCCCTGATAGGTCAGCGCCGCGCGCACCGCCCCGCCTTGTTCGCCCATCAATATACGAAAGCAGACCTCCTCTACGCGCGCGGGTCCCAGCACTTTAGCCTCCAGTGGATCACTGAGCGCCTCCAGTAATCGCAACGTGCTTTCTGCCAGCACATCATTAATCGGCGTAGAGATAATCCCTGCTGGTGGTACCGTGACCGCCGTCTCAGCTTCGGCAAGTTGTGCCACTAACCGCGCGATCATCGTAGCATCCAGACGGATTGCTATCCCCAGCAGTGGCTCTTCAGAAGTTGCTTCAGTTTCGGCGGAAAAGGGCAACGGCACTGACAGCACCAGATAATGCTGTGCGTCATAGCGATACATTTTATCGGCGAGAAAGGCGCGCTTCGATCCCTGGCAAATAATGATGATGCTGGGCTCATACAGCACCGGCGTGCGCGCCCACTGTTGGTCCGCACGCATAAAGCGCACGCTCTCCAGTAAGGATTCGGTATAGCCTTCCTGACGTGCCAACTGACGTAACAGGTGGCAGGTTTGCTGTTTTACCGTGTTCGGCATAGATAGCGTTCCAGAGAGAGGTTCAGGCAAAGCATAGCCATTTCATTCAGTGATGCACAATGGCGGCGAGAGAATCAGGCAAATATTCGCCACAATCCGGTCTGTTGCGCCCGGCTGACTTTTTCAACAATAGCCTCGTCAATTACACGAGGAACTCACCATGAACTTCAACCAAAAAGTTATTTTGTTAACCGGTGCCAGCAGCGGGATCGGTGAAGGCATTGCCCGTCATCTGGCCGAGCAAGGGCATAAACTGGTGCTGGGTGCGCGCCGTACCGATCGACTGGCAAGCTTGTGCGATGAATTACACCGTGAAGGTGCCAGCGTGGATTATCTCGCAACAGATGTCACACAGCGCAGTGATACGCAAAAGCTGGCGGATTTCGCACTGGAGAAATACGGACGCATTGATGCGATGATCAACAACGCTGGCGTTATGCCACTCTCGCCGATGAGTTCAATGAAAGTTGAGGAGTGGGATTTGATGCTGGACGTCAACGTTCGCGGCGTGTTGTACGGGATCGCTGCGGTGCTGCCCACCATGCAGGCACAGCGCATGGGGCATATTATTAATATCGCTTCTGTAGGAGCGTTAACGGTTTCCCCCACCGCCGCCGTTTACTGCGCCACCAAATATGCGGTTCGCGCCATTTCCGATGGTTTGCGCCAGGAATCGCGTGAGCTGCGCGTCACGGTAATCAACCCCGGGGTGGTGGAATCTGAACTGGCAGACAGCATCAGCGACAACGTGGCGCGCGAGGCGATGAAAAGCTATCGACAGATTGCACTCAAGCCCGAGGCTATCGCCAGGGCGGTAAGCTGGGCCATCGATCAGCCTGGCGAAGTCGACGTTAACGAAATCACCGTGCGCCCTACTGCCAGTGGGTATTGAGGTAAAATATCCCTGGCGATTTCAGGCTGAAATTCGCAGAAATCGCTGTGGTGTTTCACCCATCAAACGGCGGAACATCGAGATAAAGGCGCTGGGGCTTTGGTAGCCAAGTTGGTTGGCGGTGCGCAAAACCGTCTGCCCTTGCGCCAATTGCACCAGTGCCTCTGAGAGACGTAACTGCTGGCGCCATTGAGTAAAGGTGATACCGGTTTGCTGGCGGAACAAGCGGGCCAGCGTGCGCGAACTGGCGCCGACGCGCTGGCCCCACTCTTCCAGCGTATCGCCGCTGGCCGGGGTCGCCAGTAGCTGCTGGCAAATGTTGAGTAAACGGCGGTCGCTGGGCAACGGCAGATTACACACCGGACCGTCCGAAGCACGGCGGATCTCATCCAGTAACAGCGGTGAAATCAGATCTACACGCGCGAGGTCGGGCTGCGGTTGCAACTCGATCTCCACCAGCGTTTGCATCAACACCTGTAATAGCGGCGAGATCAACATGCTACGCGCCTGCGGCCAAAACGCCCGCGCCAGTTTGGGATCGAGATACAAACTCGCACTGCGGATATCGCTCAGCGCGGTCAACGCGTGCGGTACACTGCCTGGCAGCCAAAGCGCACGACCGGGTGTCAATGTCCAGGAAGCGGTTTGCGTCTGCACGCGCATCACACCCTGCAAACAGAGCACCAGTTGCGCCACTTCATGCGCGTGCCAGCGCTCTTCACGACCAGCCTGATAATGCATTTCGCGCGTGGCGAGTAATGGCAGTGCTGGCGTCATTTCCGCCGCAAGTGGTTTCTGCAACACCCTTTCACCCAATCCCGTTAAATTGCCGATTGATGTCTGCTCTGCGTTATTTGCAATTGAGAAGGTGCAAACCCGCCAGCAGGACGCTATCAAATAAGATAGTAATGATTATCATTTGTATCACTATTTGGGGCCATTGGAACATATCGGGGAAAATAAATGCCGGGTCATTGCACCTTTAAGCGCAAGCCACTGAGCGTATTGCTGCTGATGCTGATCAGCAGCACATCAGGTTGGGCTGCTGATAATAATAACAATTCGAACGCCACACTCACCGTGACAGCCAATAGTGTCGATAGCGATAGCGCAGATGCCGACAGCTGGAATCAGGTGGCGAAGAAAGCAGATTCTGTCACAAAAAGCACGCGGCCGATTATCGAAACGCCACAAAGCATCTCGGTGATCACCCAGGCGCAAATGGCTTCGCAGGCGGCATCGAATGTGCCACAAGCACTGCGTTACAACGCGGGAATTGGTGCCGAAGGCGGCGGTGCTGATTATCGTTTTGACGACATCTATATCCGTGGTTTTGCCGCCGATGAATACCTGGATGGCTTACGCCTGCCAACGGTGACTTACTGGTCGCGTCCGAATTACGACACTTTCCTGCTGGATCGCGTTGAGGTGGTCAAAGGCCCGAGTTCAGTGACATTCGGCCAGGCGAGTCCCGGCGGCGTGATTAATCTGATGAGTAAGCGCCCGACCGCGGAGCCCATTCACCAGATTTTTGTCAGCACCGGCAGTCATAATCTGTTCGAAACGGGACTCGATCTCTCTGGCGCACTGGATAACGATGAACACTGGCTGGGCCGCATCACCGGGACCTGGACGCGTAATGACACGCAAGTCGATTACACCAAATACAAGCATTACGATATCGCGCCAGCGTTGACCTGGCAGCCGAATGACGACACGCGCCTGACGTTACTTGGCCAATTCCGCAAAGATCCTTACACCGGTTTTTACAATCAGCTGCCACTGGAAGGCAGCCTTGTAAAACTTGCGCAGGGCAATTTCTCTGACAAATTCTACGGCGGTCAGCCCGGCTTCGACTATTACCGTCGTGAGCAGGCCAGCATCGGCTATGACTTCATGCACAAGTTCGATGACGTCTGGAGCCTACATCAAAACCTGCGCTATCTGCATACCAGCAGCGATTATCAGATGGTCTATCCCACCGCGACCATCACCGATGGATCAGCCACGGTGAGTCGCGACAGCATGCGGGTGATCGAGTCATTTAACGCCTTTGATGTGGATACCAACCTGCAAGGCAATCTCGATACCGGCGCCATCAATCACGCGCTGACGTTGGGTGTCGATTTTGTGCATGACGATTTGCGGCAGAACAGCGGTTACGGCAGCGCGTCAGATATCAGCTATCTCAATCCGGACTACAGTACCCCAGTAGAATCGCCATCGATCGATTATCACAGTCGCTCTTTCATGACCCAGCAAGGTATCTATCTGCAGGACAGCATGAAGTGGAACAACTGGGTGCTAAATCTGGGTGGCCGTTATGACAAAGCGCAAACGCGAAGCCAGAACTGGGTCAGTGGCACGCGCACTGAGCTGAATGATTACGCCACCACCGGCCGTGCCGGTTTGCTGTATCACTTTGATAACGGTATTGCGCCTTACATCAGCTACGGTACGTCGTTCCAGCCGCAGGCGGGTACCTCGTTTGGCGGCGATCCGTTTAAACCGACCAAAGGCAAACAGTCGGAAGTCGGGATTAAGTATCAGCCAAACGGCTTTAATGCGCTGTTCAGTGCGGCCCTGTATGACCTGCGCCAAGCCAACGTGTTGACCGCCGATCCGGATCACGCCAACTACTCGGTACAGACCGGCGAAATTCGTTCACAGGGATTAGAACTGGAAGCGAAAGCCAATATCACATCTCGCTGGCTGGTGAATGCCTCTTATGCACTGACCAACCCGAAAGTGTTGTCAGCCAATGATGATACGCAAGGTAAGCAACCGGTATCGATTGCCCGCCAGACTGCTGCGCTCTGGACCGAATATGCTCTGCCGGGTGTATTGGATGGCCTGACGAATGGCGGCGGCGGTCGATACGTGGGCACCAGCTATGCCACCAGCGACAACAGCCTGAAAGTGCCGGCTGCGATGATCTACGACGCGATGATGCGCTATCGCTGGCAGGATTGGCAGCTTGGTCTGAATCTGCAAAACCTGACCGATAAACAGTACCTCAGCAACTGTAACGATCTGGGTTGTCACTTTGGCTTACGCCGTCAATTGATCGCCACGGTGAGTTATCAGTGGTAATCCGACGTCGAACACTGATTAAGGGCGCGCTGGCAGGCGCGGCCCTTTTTTCGTTTCCGCTGCAGGCAAAAACGACGCCGCGCTGGGTGATCCTCGATTGGGGGATCACCGAAATGGCTCTGCTGTTGGGCATCACGCCGGTTGGCATTGCCGCCCCCGACTGGTATCGCCGCCTGTTTAGCCAGCCTCCGCTTCCCGAGCAGGTCGCCGACGTGGGTTTGTTATTTCAACCCAATTACGAAACCTTGTTTGAATTGCGACCTGACACATTGCTAGTCACGCCAGCACACCGTATGGCTGAAGCACAACTATCCCGCATTGCCCCGTTATCCTACTTTTCGACAAGTGGCCCCCATCCGTGGCAACAGGCGCAGCAGAATCTGCATGCGCTGGCACAGCTGGCCGGTCTCCGCACACGCGCTGACCAAGTCATGGCAGGTTTGCTGCAACGCCTGGAAAAAGCGCGACAGCAAGCCGTTCACTTCAAAGACAAAACCATCTATTTACAGCATCCACTGGATACCCTGCATGTGCTGGCTTTGGGCGCGGGAAGTCTGTTTACTGACGTGCTGGGTTTACTTGACCTGCCCCACCACACGCCGTTTGCGGTGGGCGCTCAGGGCTATGCCACGCTGGAACTGGAGCAACTCACGCAGTTGCCGCCCGGCTGGCTGGCGCTGCTGCCTTCCTGGCCGGAAATTGATCTCAACCCCGTATTGCAATCTCCGTTGTGGCATACCCTGACGCGATCGGATGGGCATCGGTTGCTGGAGTTACCGGATGGACTTTCAACGGGAGGAGGCGTGCTCACCGCCGTGCGTTTCGCCGAAGCGCTGGTCAAGGCGTTAAACGAGGCAAATCCATGAATCGCCATCCCGCCTCACTGACGCTTTTACTGTTTGCAGTTGCGCTGATGCTATGTCTTGAGCAGCTGGCGCACCAATTGCCGTGGCACGATGCCTGGCAAGCGCTGCACCACACCGCAATGCCCACGCTGGCACAACAGGTCTTCACGCTGATATGGTTACCTCGTCAGGGTATGGCGATTTTATGTGGTCTGGCGTTGGGCTTTACCGGCGTGGTAATGCAGCAGGCGCTGCGCAATCCGTTAGCCGAACCGATGACGCTGGGCATTGCTTCCGGCGCAACCTTAGCGCTTTCCCTCACCACCTTGATGGCACCTGCATGGCTGCTGCTGGGGCGAGAATGGATTGCGCTCAGTGGAGCGATCGTCGCCTTTGCGCTGGTCTTTCTGCTTAGTGTACGTCAGGGGTTTACCCCGCTGGCGTTAACGCTCGCGGGTATGCTGGTGAACCTGTATTGCGGTGCCGCCAATCTGCTGTTGTCGATCATTTACGATCGTTCGCTGTCCGCCGTGTTTATCTGGGGTAGCGGCTCTCTCGCGCAAGAGAATGCACACGCATTGGGATGGCTATTGCCGCGCGTACTGATCGCTGCCATTCCCGTGCTGCTGATCATGCGTCCTTTACGCCTGCTGGCGCTGGATGAACGGGTTGCTCACTCAATCGGTTTGCCTGCTGGATGGGTGCGAGGGATTGCGATAAGTTCCGCGTTGCTGATAAGCAGCCTGGTGATCAGTGTGGTGGGCGTCATCGGTTTTATCGCGCTTGCTGCGCCACACCTGGCCGCACTGGCGGGCGCGAAAAGCCTGCGCCAGAAGCTTCTCTGGTCACCGCTGCTGGCCGCCGGTTTACTGTGGCTCACCGATCAGTGGGTCAGTCGCCTCAATGGTATTGATGGCTTGCTGCTCCCCACCGGCATGATGACCGCGCTGGCAGGTGCGCCGCTGTTACTGTGGTTTTTGCCGCGCCTGCGCCATCTTTTTCAGCCCGATGTGAACGAGCCTCAACCTGCTCCCTGCCCGGCGCGACGCTTTACACGCCTGCCGGTACTTGCTCTCTTTGTGGTAATGCTGGTTGTCGCGCTTGCCTTTGCTCATGGGGTCAACGGCTGCCGCTGGAACTCCTTTGCTGAGATTCAGGTGATGTTGCCATTTCGTCTGCCACGCTTACTGGCCGCCATCGCCGCCGGCGTGCTGCTGGCAGCTGCGGGCGTTATTTTGCAACGCATCAGCCGCAATCCGATGGCCAGCCCAGAGTTGCTCGGCATCGGTGCCGGTGCCTCATTGGGTATTACGGTGCAACTGTTACTTTGGCCGATGGCAGCGATGCCGGTGATGATTGCCAGTAGTGCGGCAGGTGCGCTGATCACACTGGGGATAACGTTGTGGCAGGCGCGCCACTATGCCCTAAATCCACAACGCATGTTGCTGAGCGGTCTGGCCATTACTGCACTGTTCCAGTCGGTTGCCGCCATTGTTATCAGCAACAACGGTATGGCCGCTGCGATGCTGCGCCAGCTGATGACCGGATCCACCTATTACGTCAGCACACCCATCGCCATGATAGCTTTCACCCTGGCCCTGTTACTGCTGGCACTCACTCCCCTGCTGCGGCGAGCGATGTTGCTTTTGCCACTGCAGGGAATTCCCTCCTCGCTTGGGCTGAACGTGACTCAATCCCGGTTATTGCTGATGCTGCTGGCTGCCGCGATGACCGGCGTTGCCACCTTAATTGTTGGGCCGCTGTCATTTATCGGCTTACTTGGCCCGCAACTGGCCCGCCAGCTGGGCGCGCGTAAACCCATGGAACAGATGCTGTTTGCCGCCGTGATCGCCGCCATTTTAATGATGCTGGCTGATTGGGCCGGCAGCAACCTGCTGTATCCACGGCAAATTCCTGCGGGCCTGATGGCAACCCTGATGGGCGGACCATGGCTGGCATTGCTGCTGTGGCGGCCGTTGGATAGCACAAACTCATAGGAGATGAGGTGTCGATTTATTTGATGTTACTGCGCACCACCGGTGTGCTGTTTTTTGTCGCGCTGGCCTGCAGCGTGATCGGTGGTTTGAGCAACGCGGCGCTGCTGGCACTCATCAATCAGGGATTGAGCGCCACGGAGGCACAGCGCTGGCAACTGGCGTGGCAGTTCGCCCTGCTGGCGCTGCTGATGCTGGGCACGCGCACCCTGAGTCAGTCCCTGTTTATGGCAATGGGTCAGCGCTGCAAAGCCGAGTTGCGCCGCAAGCTGGTCCAGCAGGTAGCGGATGCCGGTTATGCCGATCTTGAACAGCACGGCATGCCGCGTGCCCTCAGCGTTTTGACGCAGGACCTCGACCAGGTGGTGGTGTTCTTTATTGCCTTGCCGGGTTTTGTCATGTCGCTGGCGGTGATTATCGGCTGCATGGGCTATCTCGGTTATCTGTCGCTGACCGTGATGATGATTGCGCTTATCACAGTGTTGATAGGCTCACTCGGCTACAGTGGCGTGCATCGGCGCGCCTTACAACTGATGCGCCAGTCACGTCAGCGTGAAGAGACGCTGACTGGTGAGGTGAGCGCGCTGTTCAGCGGCGCGAAAGAACTGCGCTTACACGCCCCGCGCAAACAGGCGTTTTTGCATAACAAACTTTTCAATACCATCGAGCAGGTGCGCGTGGAACGTACGCGCGGTTACGTGCTGTATGCTCTGGCCAACATTTGGGCCAGCGTCTTCTTTTTTGCTTTTATTGGCGTGGTGATGTTTTTACTCGCCAACATGCTGGATTTACACGGCGCGGTGATGTCTGGTTTCGCGATGGTGTTTCTTTATATGATCTTGCCGATTGAGACAGCGCTCGCCGCCCTGCCCGGCCTGACACTCACGCAGGTTGCACTCAAACGCACTCAAGCCATGCAGCAGCAGCTGCCACCTGAGCAAACAACCTTTGGTGCACCGCCGCTCAGTCTCCATCAGCTGGCACTGCGCGACATCACCTATCAGCATGAGGCATTTCAGCTCGGCCCACTCTCATTGCAGTTTCGTCCCGGTGAGTTGGTGTATCTGACGGGCGGCAACGGTAGCGGTAAAACCACGCTGGCTCGACTGCTTACCGGCTTATATCAGGCGGATAGTGGTCAACTGCTGCTGGACGGTGAAGTCATCAATGAGAGCAACCGCGCCGGTTATCGTCAGCTGTTTTCTGCCGTGTTTAATGATTTTCATCTGTTTGAGGATTTGCAAGGCATCGACAGCACACGCTGGAATGACGAAGCGCACGCCCTGCTGGATGCCCTGCAATTAACCCGAAAAGTCACGCTGGTGGAGGGCACTTTCTCGACGCTGGCGCTCTCCACCGGACAGCGTAAGCGCCTGGCGCTGCTGGTGGCCTGGCTGGAAGACCGCCCGTTCTATCTGTTTGATGAATGGGCAGCCGATCAGGATCCGACGTTTCGCGAGGTGTTTTACCACCAACTGCTCCCCGGGCTGAAAGCACGAGGGAAAACCGTTCTGGTGATCACCCATGACGATCGCTATTTCCACCTCGCCGATCGCTGTTTGAAGCTGGAGCTGGGCCAGTTAGTTAGCGCTTGAGCCTGGCGGCGGCAGCTTCTGTGGCCTCGCGGCGGCGAGCAATAAAGTCATGCATCTGGTTTTGCGCCTGCGCCAGTCGTTCCGGCGAGGCGCTGCGTGGTGAACCTGCATGAAACGGTGGCGCGGGATCGTACTCCATCTGCAGTTGAATGTTTTCCGCCACGTCGCGGCCAAACAGTTCTTCAGCCACAGTGAGTGCAAAATCGATACCTGACGTAACACCCGCGCCGGTAATCCGATTACGATCGCGCACCACACGTTCGGCTACCGGCGTGGCACCCAGCAGGCTGAGCTGATCCAATGACCCCCAATGCGAAGTGGCACGATATCCCTGCAACAAACCGGCGGCCCCCAGCACCAGTGAACCGGTACATACCGATGTCACCCATTGGGCTTGTTCGGCCTTTTGCCGCACAAAATCCAGCGTCTCTTCATCCTCCATCAGCGCAATTTGTCCCGGACCGCCAGGAATGCAGATTAGATCGAGGGGCGGACACTCAGAAAACGTTGTCGTCGGCACGATGGCTAAACCACGATCGGACATCACCGGTTGTCGGTCTTTCCAGATAAGAAAGTTACTCACGCCGGGCATGCGAGCAAAGACTTCCCACGGGCCAGTGAGATCGAGTTGAGTGAGATGCGGGAACAGCAGCAGACCAATATTGAACGGCGAAGAGGCGGCCATGATAGGCTCCGATAAGGGGTCAGAGCGTTATCATGGCCTTGATACGAAAAGGATTGCAACGGGTTAATTCATCAGCGGTTTTGCCACCGGTGCTTTCACGCCATCAGCCAGCGCGAACAAAGCTTCGACACGGGCTTTCTCTTTGTCGTCAACTGGGATCAGCAAGCCACACACCACAAACACCGCCACGTTACCCGCCAGGCCAACGATGCCGCTGGTCAGCGAGCCAAGCGCCGGGATGTCATCCGGGAAGAACACGGTGAGCACGATAGCGATAATAATCCCGGTCATCATGCCCAGTAGCGCACCCTGTTTGTTACCAAAGCGGCTAAAGATACCAAAGAACAACGGCACCGCCAGCTGAATAATCCCCTGATAGGAGATCTGCGCCAGCAGCTGCAAACGGGAATAGTTGAAGGTGAAGTAGGCCAACAGCGCGGCAGCGACAATAAATACCACCATGCCCGACTTCGCCAGCACCGTCAGTTGACGATCGCTACGCGGTTTATTCCAGGTCGCCAGATCGTTGGCAAACTGCGTACCACATACCTGCACGCATCCATCAACGTGACCAATACTGGCAGCAAGAACAATCACCAGCGCCAGTGCCAGTAACCACGGACCGCCCTGATCAAACAGCGCCGTGAAGAAGCCATTTTGTGGATTGGCCTGCACGTTAGGATCCTGACTGACCGCCGTGGCGAACAGCATCAGGATGGCGTAAAAACCGCCCACCAGCAGAATCGTCAGCAAAGTGCCTTTCTTGACGGCACGGATGCCGCTGGCGGTATAAATGCGCTGGAAGCTCATCGGCCAGCACATTGACCCAATCACACCGGTGAAAATCAGGCTGAACATATACCAGGGACCATAGTGCGAACCCTCCGCGCCCGGAATCTGCAGCATTGCGGGTGGTAACGTTGCCAGTTGGCCGAAGCCATGATCGCCACCAAACAACAGCACCACGCACACCAGCGCACCCAACCCATAGGCGATGATGCCTTGATACATATCCGTCATGATCAACCCACGCATGCCCATGCTGACGGTCCAGTACTGACGCACCAGAATCAGCAACACGCCAGCAATCAGGCAGGTGGTGACACCCCAACGGCCAAAACTGGCAAATTCCACCAACAACGCCAGTGCCTGTATCCCCATCACCACCCACGGGAAGACGCAGATGATGCCGATAATCGACGCCACTCGCTTCACCGCCGGGCTGTTGAAACGCATGCCGAGCAGATCGGGTTGTGTCGTCAGATTGAAGTGCTGGCCCCATTTCCACGCGCGGCGCGCCATCAGATACATGGCTGTCACGCCGAGCGTTGAGTAGACCGCGCCATAGAAGCCGATCACTCCGCTCACCGATAGTGAGAAGAAAGCGGTAAAAGTCGCTCCCGGCCACCACGAGTTGGTATAGCTCATGGCGATATACCACGGCCCATACGATCGGCCGCCGACGGCGTAATCAGAAAAGGAGGTGCTTTTACGGTTGGTGGCATACAGCACGGCAATCATGATCGCCAGAAACAGGCCAATCATGCCAAAGGTAATTAAATAATGGGGTTCTGCTGCAGTGATTTTCATGCGACTTCCTCATCATCCGGAATTTCACCAAACGCGCATTCCGCCAGATACATAACCCATAATCCCACACCCAGGAATACCGCAATCGCGAGCCAATAAACGATCGGCAGAGGTATCCCCAGTAATAACGCACTACTTCCGCTGACGCTTAAATAAAGCGGTGGGCAAAGTGCCAGCAGTAATAATGCCAACAGGTATAGGGCGAAGATTTTATTTTTAATACTTATGCGGGCGCGTAATTGCTGCGCCATGACCATCGAACTCATAATAACCTCCTCAATATTAATTGACGGTGTGCGCACTCCTTTACCTGCTGAATATCAGCATTTCCCCTTTGGTGTAACCTCAACATCAGACAGCAAAGAGCGCTGTCCGAAAATACGACGGACGGATAAT